>CAYSNK010000031.1:0-13280 GCA_964432375.1 uncultured Oscillospiraceae bacterium
GATCTTCAAACAAAAAAATCCTCACCCGCTCCGGCAGCGGGTGAGGATTTTTTGGAAGGTTCAGCTCGACTTCAGGCGGGTCCACTCGGAATCGTACAGGGCCAGGATGTTCTCGGGCAGGTTTGTAAACACATAGCAGCGGGAGAGCGCCTCCTCAGAGGGATAGGCGATCTCGCTGTCTGCCAGATCCTCGTCCAGCAGCTCCCGGGCCTCGGTGGAGGGGGCGGAGTAGCCGGTCACCTCGCAGTTGGCGGCGATGATCTCCGGGTCACACATGAAGTTGATAAATGCCTCGGCGTTTTCCTTGTTTGCGGCGCCCTTGGGGATGCACATGGCGTCCACAAACAGGTTGGAGCCTTCTTCGGGCAGGCAGAACGCCAGATCCGGGTTCTCCGCAATCATGGTAATGGCGTCCCCCGCGTAGTAGGGGGCCAGGGCAGCCTCCCCCGCCTCCATCTTGTCGAAGATCTGATCCATGACATAAGCCTGGAGCAGCGGCTTCTGCTGAACCAGCAGATCCACCGCCTCCTTGATCTGGGCCTCATCCGTGGTGTTGACGGAATAGCCCAGCTTTTGCAGGGCGATGCCCAGGGCATCCCGGGAGTTGTCAAACATCAGGATCTGGCCGGCGTAGTTTTCGTCCCACAGCGCGTCCCAGGAAGTGACCTCATAGTCCACCATGGTGGTGTTATAGACGATCCCCACAGTGCCCCAGGTATAGGCCACGGAATACCGGTTGTCCGGGTCGTATTCCAGGCCCTTATAGGCGTCGTCAATATAGGAATAATTGGGGATGTTGTCAAAGTTCAGCTCCTCCAGCATCCCCTCGTCGATCATGCGGGCAATCATATAGTCAGAGGGGATGATCACGTCATACTCGCCGGAACCGGAGGACAGGACGGAGTACAGGGACTCGTTATCGGAATAGGTGGTGTAATTGACCCGAATGCCGGTCTCCTCCGTGAACTGATCGAAGATATCCTCGTCGATATATTCACCCCAGTTATAGACGTTTACCTCGCCGTTTTCGGCCTTGCTGCCGCAGCCGCCGGCGGTCACGGCCAGGCCCGCCAGCATCGCGCAGACCATGGCCAGGGAAAGAATTTTTTTCATCTCTCTATTACCTCTTTTCAGGAAATTCTCTCGGGCTTTTCGCCCCCTGCCAGCAATGCTTCCTTCCGGGCCTGGGCCTTTGCCTGGCGGCTCTGACGCAGGTTGACAACGGTCAGGAGCGCCAGCACAATGACAAAGAGCAGGGTGGACAGGGCGTTGATCTCCGGGCTGATCCGCTTCCTGGTCATGGAATAGATGACCATTGCCAGGGTCTGGGTTCTGGAGCCCGCGGTGAAGTAGGAGATCACAAAGTCGTCCACCGACATGGTAAAGGCCATGATCGCGCCGTTTACCACGCCGGACATGATCTCGGGCAGCACCACCTTGCGGAACGCGTAAAAGCTGGTGGCGCCCAGATCCTCCGCCGCCTCCATGATATTGGGGTCCAGCTGCCGGAGCTTGGGCATGACGGAGAGGATCACATAGGGGGTGTCAAAGGTGATGTGGGCCAGCAGCAGGGTGACAAAGCCCATTTTCAGATTGGTGCCCAGGGTGGCGTTGATGGCGCCCAGGGCCGCCACAAAGAGCAGCATCATGGAAACGCCGGTGATAATATCCGCGTTGGTCATGGGGATATTGTTGATGGTGAGCAGCACATTCCGCCCCCTGCGGCCCATGTTCATCAGTCCCAGGGCGGTGATGGTGCCAAGCACCGTGGCCGCCGCCGCCGCCAGGACGGAAACCATCAGGGTGGTTCCAAAGGCATTCAGGATAGAGGAGTCCTGGAACAGCTCCAAATACCACTTCAGGGAGAAGCCTGTCCAGTTGGCGCGGCTTTTAGACTCGTTGAAGGAAAAGACGATCAGCACCAGGATGGGCGCGTAGAGGAAGAGATACACCAGTCCCATGAAGAACCGGGAGAAGAAACCGTTCTTTTTCAAAACATCACCGCTCCTTCCTCGCCATCGCCGAAGCGGTTCATAATCGCCATGGAGATCAGCACAATGACCATCATCACCAGGGAGATCGCGGAGCCCAGGTAGGGGTTATAGGCGTTGCCCAGGAACTGGGTCTGGATCAGATCCCCCAGCATCATGGTCATACCGCCGCCCAGCAGCTGGCTGATTACAAAGGTGGAGACGGAGGGGATAAAGACCATGGTGATGCCGGAAATGACGCCGGGCATGGACAGGGGAAAAATCACCCGCCGGAACACGGTGGCGGTATTGGCCCCCAGGTCCTGGGCCGCTTCAATGACCCGGAGGTCGATCTTCTCGATCACCGAGAAGATGGGCAGGATCATAAAGGGCAGGTAGTTATACACCATGCCCAGCACCACCGCGCCGGAGGTGTTAATCATGGGGAAATAGCTCAGGTCGGTTCCGAACACGGCGTTGATGAGGCGGAACACGCCCAGGGCGTTCAGGAGGGAATTGAGAATGCCGGTGTTTTCCAGCAGACTCATCCAGGCATAGGTGCGCAGCAGGAAGTTCATCCACATGGGCAGCATGATCAAAAGCATCGCCACCTTGCGGAAGCGCTCCCCCTCCCGGCTCATCCAATAGGCCAGGGGATAGCCCACCAGGAGGCAGATAACGGTGGCCACAATCGCCAGCAGGAAGGACTGGCCGAACACCTTGGCATAGGTGCCCATGCCCCGGAAGTTCTCCAGGGTAAAGCCCCCCGCCTTGCTGGTAAAGGCATAGATCACCACCAGGATGAGCGGCGCCACCACAAAAATCGCCATCCAGATCACATAAGGGATGACAAGACGTTTCCTTTTCATCGCTTCCGCCCCCCTTACGACTTGTGCATGATATGGATGTCGTCGGGGGTCAGGGACATACCGATCCTGTCGCCTCTTTCCAGCCGGGTGGTGGTCTGGAGCTGCCAGGTAAAGGTTTCGCTCCTGACCATGGCCTCGTAGAACACGCCCTTGAACACCACGGACTCCACCTGGCCCCGGATGGGCGCCCCCTCCGGGCTGCACAGGTGCAGATCCTCCGGCCGGACCACCACGTCCACCGGTTCGCCCAGGGCGAATCCGGCGTCCAGGCACTTGAAGGTGTGGCCCGCAAAGGTGACCAGGTAGTCCTCGTTCATCTTGCCGCCGATAATATTTGATTCTCCGATAAAGTCTGCCACGAAGGCGTTTTTTGGTTCGTTATAAATGTCCAAAGGAGTGCCAATCTGTTGGATTGCGCCTCCATTCATCACCACGATGGTATCGCTCATTGTCAGGGCTTCTTCCTGATCATGGGTTACATAGACAAAGGTAATGCCCACCTGCTGCTGAATCCGTTTCAGCTCGATCTGCATTTCCTTTCTCAGCTTCAGATCCAGGGCGCCCAGGGGCTCGTCCAGAAGCAAAACCTGGGGCCGGTTCACGATGGCCCGGGCAATGGCAATCCGCTGCTGCTGGCCGCCGGAGAGGGAATTTACAGACCGCTTTTCATAGCCGGTCAGGTTCACCAGCTCCAGTGCCTCCGTAACCCGGCTGCGGATCTCAGCCTCCGGCGTCTTGGAGATGCGCAGGCCAAAGGCCACGTTCTCATAGATATTCATGTGAGTGAACAGCGCATACTTCTGAAAGACCGTATTCACTTTCCGCTTGTGCGGAGGGACATCGTTAATCCTGACGCCGTCAAAGATCACATCTCCGCTGGTGGGCGCTTGGAAGCCGCCGATGATGCGGAGGGTCGTGGTCTTGCCGCAGCCGGAGGGGCCCAGCAGGGTCAGAAATTCAGAGTCCTTAATGTCGAGGTTGATGGAATTTAAGATCACATCTTCGTCAAACTTCATCACGCAGTTGACGAGGCGAATCAAATCCTTGGACATTTATCCTCCCCCATTCCTTTTTTATTTTCCGCTATATCTCAGGGAAGCTCTGAATCCGCCGCCATCTGCCGGGCAGAGCGGTTTTTTGACCCCGGAATTGCATCTCAGGCGCGGGAATTTCCGAAATACACAGCGGATTCCGGCGCCGGTTCTCGTCGGTTGAATCAGACCTTTCCATATAATATAACAAGATACACTATATCTTTCCGTGGAAAAAAAGTCAATCACGAATTTGGCGTTTTTTCTTTTTTTGGCCTTTTTTCCGTAAAATCCGCCGAGATCCCGCCTCGCCCGCCCCGCTCCGTCATTGACAATCTGTTTTTTTGGCATTATGATAACAGAGATAGCAGACGACAGCGGAGACTGCCGTTTGCTATCCCATTCAGCACAAATCGGGATGGAGGGACAATGCCCATGCTCAACCAGTATTCAAGAACCCAGCTCCTCCTGGGCGAGGAGGGGATGAACCGCCTCCGCCGCGCCCGGGTGGCGGTTTTCGGCATCGGCGGCGTCGGCGGCTACACGGTAGAGGCCCTGGCCCGCAGCGGCGTGGGGGCCCTGGATCTGATTGACGATGACCGGGTCTGCCTGACCAATCTGAACCGCCAGATCCTGGCCACCCGCAAAACGGTTGGCCGTTATAAAGTGGAGGTGGCCCGGGAGCGGATCGCCCTCATCGACCCCGCCATCCAGGTTCGCACCTATCAGACCTTTTATACGCCGGACACCGCCTCCCTCTTCGACTTCACCCAATTTGACTATGTGGTGGACGCCATTGACACCGTCACCGGCAAGCTGGCCCTGGTGGAGCAGGCCAAGTCGGCGGGCGTCCCCATCATCAGCTGCATGGGGGCCGGAAACAAGATGGACGCCTCTGCCTTTCAGGTGGCGGATATCTACGACACCTCCATCTGCCCCCTGGCCCGGGTCATGCGGCGGGAGCTGAAGAAGCGGGGCATCCCCAGCCTGAAAGTGGTTTACTCCAAGGAGCCTCCCATCAAGCCCTCCGATGACCTGGCCATCAGCTGCAAAACCGGCTGTATCTGTCCCCCGGGAACCACCCGGAAGTGTACCGACCGCCGCCAGGTTCCCGGGAGCAACGCCTTCGCCCCAGCAGTGGCCGGCCTGATTCTCGCCGGAGAGGTGGTAAAGGACCTTGCCCGCTGGCAGGCACAATAAGCCCCATATCGCACTTTCCCCCAGGGAGCAGGCCGATCCTGCTCCTTTTTTATGGGATTCTTTATAAAATATTAAGATTCGACCATCTTCGACCTGATATAATACAAAGAGATAAAAAAGAAGGAGCTGACAGAAATGGGGAAGCAAACACACAGAAAACATAGCCCGGCCCTGTGGACTGCGTTAGCCCTGATTGCCCTGCTGGCCAGTTTGGCGGTTCTCTTCTTTGCGGTGAACCGCTGGAGCGTCACCATCACCATGAACGGAGACAGCGCGGTGGTTCTGGAATACGGCGACAGCTATCACGATCCGGGAGCGGAGGCCCGGCTCCACGGCTCCCTGTTCTTCCGGAAAGGCTGGCCCGCGAAGCTGGCCGCCAGCAGCAATGTGGACATCGGCGCCCCGGGGGAATACACCGTCACCTACACAGCCGGGAGGCTGCTCTGGACCGGGCAAGCTACCCGTACCGTCCTGGTGCAGGACACCTGCCCGCCGGAAATCACGCTGACCTCCTCCCCGGAGCACTACACCCTCCCCGGCCAGCCCTATGAGGAGGAGGGCTATCAGGCCACCGACAACTGCGATGGGGATCTGACCCGGCTCGTCCATCGGGAGGAACGGGACGGCGTGGTCTATTACTCGGTGGAGGACTCCTCCGGCAACCGGACGGAAGTCACCCGCACCATCCAATACAGGGACCCCACGCCCCCGGTGCTGACCCTGCTGGGGGAGCCGTCTGTCACCCTGACAGCGGGAACCGCCTACGCGGAACCGGGCTGGACGGCGACTGACAACTGCGACGGGGACTTGACCGGCCAGGTTCAGGTGTCCGGCGCCGTGAACAGCAATCAGGCCGGAACCTACGAGCTGACCTACACCGTCACCGACCAGTCCGGCAACGTTGCCCAGGCCACCCGCAAGGTCACGGTGGAGCCCGCTCCCCAGCAGAACACCGTTACCCCCAGCGGCAAGGTGATCTACTTGACCTTTGACGACGGCCCCGGCCCCTACACCCAGAAGCTGCTGGACGTTTTAGCCAAATACAATGTGAAGGCCACCTTTTTCACCGTCAACACCGGCTACGATGAGCTGATCAAGGCGGAGGCGGAGGCGGGGCACAGCGTTGGCATCCACAGCGCCACCCACGATTACGCCACGATTTACACCAGCGAGGACGCCTACTTTGCGGATCTGGAAAAGCAGCAGGACATCATCTATCAGCAGACCGGCGTGAAAACCACCCTCCTCCGGTTCCCCGGCGGCAGCTCCAACACCGTCAGCCGGAAATACTGCGAGGGGATCATGACCAAGCTGACTCAGGATGTCACCGACCAGGGCTACCAGTATTTTGACTGGAACGTCTCCAGCGGCGACGCCGGGGAAACCACCGACACGGAGACTGTCTATCAGAATGTCATCCAGGGGGTGCAGCAGCACAACGTTTCCATCGTGCTTCAGCACGACATCAAGGAATTTAGCGTAAATGCCGTGGAGAAGATCATCTCCTGGGGGCTGGAAAACGGCTATACCTTCCTCCCGCTGGACGCCACCAGCCCCACAGCCCATCACCGCGTCAATAATTAACCGCAATACATAACCGCAATACAAAGGGCCGCGTTTCTCTCTTTTCGGAAAGAAACGCGGCCCCGTATTCTCTATGAGGTGTATGTTCAGAGGTTCCTTAACACCTGCCGCTGTTGCAGACCAGGTACAGGATTTGCCGCTCCTCCCCCAGCCTTCGGAGCAGCGCCAGCGCCCGCTCCGTGTTCTCGTCATCCAGGTTGACAAAGGGATCATCCAGAATCAGGAACGGCTTTTCCCCCTCAAACAGGCTTTCCACCAGGGCCAGCCGCATACAGAGCATCACAAGATCCGCGTAACCCGCGCTGAAATAGCCCAGCTCCCGGGCCTTGCCGCCCCGCTCCAGGCTGACCTCCAGCTCGTGGCTGAGGAAAACCCCTCCGCCATCCTCGCCGGGCAGCAGCTCATTCAGATACCTGGTGAAGTGGCGGCGGATCTTCTCCAGATAGGTTTCCGAAAGGCTCTGGCGGGCCCGCTCCAGGTAAGCCAGGGTCTTATCCAGGAGCTCCGCCTTTTTCCGCCCGGTTTCCCGCTGCTCCCGCCAACTGTCCAGTTGGTCAGACAGCTCCGGCACCCGGTCCGCCTGCTCCTGCAGGCGGGCAACCCTCTGCCGCTCCTCCGCCAGGGTTTCATTCAGCGCCTGAACCTCCCGGCTCAGTTCCTCCACCTCACGCTTCATGTCCGCAAGATCGGCGGCCTCCGACGGTTCCTCCCGGGGAAAGTCGGCGCCGTGTTCCTCCGTAAAGCGGCTGATTTGCCCCGTGACCTGCCGGTATCGGGACTCCAGTTCCCGGGCTTCTCGCAGATCGTCCCGGATGGCCTGCAAGCCGCCCCGGGTGCGGGGCAGGCCGGTGAGCTCATACCTGTGGAAAAACTGTTCCACCGCCTCCTCGTTCCGGTTCCGCTCCGCCTCCAAAAGGTGTCGCCGGGTCTCTATGCGCTCCACCGTCCCCCGGGCCTGCTGGAAGCTGAAATAGTCCCCCCGCAGGTTCGCAAGCTGCTGCCCGAACTCCTCCGGGGCGCCCTGTTTCCCATACCGGCCCAGGAAGGCCCGGAGCTTTTCCTCCAGGGCGTCCCGCCGCTGCCGGAGCAGCCCCTCCCGCTGGGCCAGGGCGTTCCTCTTTTCCGTCAGGGACTGGTAGCGGGCAAGATTGCCCCGGATCAGGTTTACCCCCTCCTGGGGGCCACATTCCGGCCCCAGATAGGAGGACACAAATTCCCGGACAGCCTGATTTTCCCCCTGGGCCGCCATCTGGTTGGCCAGGATGCGGCGCTGGAGCTCCGGATTCAGCCCCGGCTGGTCTTGTCCGGAGCCGCTCTCCGCAATCAGCCGCCGCAGGCTCCCATAGACCGCTCCGATCAGGCAGAGGGCGCCGATGCCCAGCAGTCCGCCCCCCAGACCATAGCGGCGGGCCGCCAGCAGGATGATCCCCGACAGGGCGGCCAGCCCCCCGGCCAGCAGGCAGAGGACCAGCCCTTTGCTCCTTTTTCCCCGGCGGGCCCGGGCCACCGGCGGGGTTCCGGCCCCGTCTGCGGCCAGCCGGCTGTTTTCCTCTCCCAGGGCCGCCGCCCTGGAGAGCCGCCGCTGGCAGTCCTCAAGCTCCGCCGGACTGGGAACTCCCCTCCGGAAAAAGTCCTCCAGTTCCTCCAGTTCCCGGCGCTCCTCATCGGAGAGACCGGCGCCCTGGAGCCGGGCGGTCAGGGAGATGTATTCCTCGCAGGCGGATTGGCAGGCGTCCAACTCCTCCACGGCGGGAAGCCCCCCGTCGAACTGGCCTTTCTGCCGGTTCAGAACCGCCTGCGCCTCCTGCCAGGCTTCCCGGTCTGCTTCCTCTCCCTGCACGGCGGCAAGCTGATCCAGGGAATTGGAGAGAGCGGAAAGCTCCGCCTCCTTCGGCAGGCCCTTGGGGTAGCGGCCCGCGATCCGGCGGCCCGCTTCCTCGATTTCGGCTTTCCCGGCCATCAGGCCCTGATACTCCCGGCAGAGGGCCCGCCGGGCCTCCGCCGCGGAAGCCCCGGCGATCCGCCGCTGGGTTTCGGCGATCCTGCTGTTTTTGTCCCGGATCTGCCCCTCCAGGGCCGCCAGGCTCCGATATTCCTCCGGCAGCCCTTCCCGCACGAGCCGGCAGTCCTCCAGCTCCCGCTGAAGCTGGGTCACTCTGCGCCCCGCCTGCTCTACGCTTCCGCCGCTGCCCCGGTAGGGGATATAGGCGCTGCGGGCCTTTCTCAGGGCCTCCACTGCCTTTTCATAGCGGTTGATGTCGTTGGAATCCTCCACCAGATTGCCCAGCTTTGCCTGGATGTTGTCTGTGGAAAGGGGGCCGATCTCCCGAAGCTGGGGCAGATAGGTGCTCCGCTCAAAGGACTCCCCATCCAGCCCGAACAGCTCGACCCCGAGATTCTTGGTGAATCTCCGGCTTTTGCGCAAGCCGGGCTGCTCATACAGGGCAAAGGTATCCTGGCTGGGCTGGTCGCCAAAGCCCCGCTCCACCCGGTACTCCCGGCCCTCCAGCTCAAATTCCAGGTTCCCGCCAAAGGTGCCCCCCTGCCAGGGGGCGTACTTTCTCCGCAGATCCTTTCTCAGCGCGTTCCGGTTGGCCCGGGGCAGGCCGTAAAACATACACCGCAGGAACGCGGCCAGCGTGGTCTTGCCAAAGCCGTTTGGCGCCTTGATCACCGTCAATCCCGGCTGAAATTCCAACGCATACTGGTGCAGGACGCCGAAGTTTTCTATGTAACAGCGAAGCAGCTTCATAGGCCGATTTCCTCCCCGCTCAGGGCCTGGATTCCGCAGCGGATGATCCGCTCTTTCTCCGCCCCGCTCTCCTCTCCCTCCAGCACCAGGCGCACAAAGGCGCCCTTCAGGGAAATATCCCGGGCGTAGTCCTCCGGGTGCAGCCTCAGGCTGCTCTCGTCCTTGATCTTCACAAAGTAATAGTCCTCGTTCAGCTCCGCCTCCAGGTAGTCCAAATCCTTCTGAGTGTCCAGGGTGCAGGCGCCGGTCAGGACGAACTTGATGAGATCCCCGGGATCAATCCCCTCCGCCGCCCGGCGCAGCCCCCGGGAAAGCTCCGGCACGGTGGTCAGGCCGGTAATATCCACCGGCAGCTCGTGGAGGGTGCGCCCCGCGAAGGGCACAAACCTGGCATCGACCCGCCCGGAGCCGGTGATTTCCAGCAGCACAAACCCCTTCTCTCCGCACTCATCGAAGCCCCTGCCCTCCAGACAGCCGGAATAGCAGCAGGTTCCCCGCTGATCCAGGGCCTGAACCTGATAGCTGTGGAGATGCCCCAGGGCCAGATAGTCGATCCCTTTCCCCCGGAGGGCCGGCAGGCACACCTGCTCCGCCCCCATGGAGGAGGAGGTCTGACCGTGGAGCACCACGAGATTGCAGTCCTCCGAATCCAGCTTCAGATCCTGGTACAGGGTGCTGTCATTTTCCCCGTCAAATTCGATGCCGGAGATCACCACGCTGCCGTAGCGATAGCTGCTCCAATGATTGGAAAACAGCTTTAAATTCTCCGGCAGCTCCTGCCCGGCAAAGGCGAGGCCGCTTTCGTCGTGATTTCCCCGCAGATACAGGAAGTCGATCCCCTTGGCCTTCCGGATTCCATCCAGCACAATCGCGGCGGTTTTTGCGGAGCATCGCTCCGAATCGAAGAGATCCCCCGCGATCAGGACGACGGAAACGCCGTGTTCCTCCCCGTAATTCACCAGCCGCAGAAAGGTACGGCAGAGCTCGTTGCCCCGCTCCCGGGCTTTTTCCGGCGGCAGGTTGGACTCCATCTTTGAATCAAGGTGCAAATCGGAGCAGTGGATCAGCCTCAAGGCAAGCGCCCCCTTTCTGACCGAATTTTTGTTTGATTATAGCACTTTTTCCCCTTTTCTTCAATAGCCTCCCTCGGAAGCGCACGATGCCCGGCCCGGAATTGTTCCCGGCCGGGCATCAGTTTCTCTGCGGAGGAAGCCCCTCGCGGCGCCTTTCGATCCGGCAGCAGCAAGCTCTTTCCCGTCGTGGCCCGGGGGCCACCGCGATCCTTCCGCAGCTTTCTATTCTCTTCCCTGGGCGGGGCGCTCCGCCGGGATTTTCCCCTGCCTGACCAGGCAAACCGACGCGAACACGCAAACCAGGCACTCCGCCAGCGGCATTGCGTACCACACGCCGGAGATCCCGAAAAAGAGGGGCAGGATCAGGATCAGCGCCCCGCTGACGACCAGGCCCCGCAGCAGCGCCACCACGTTGGACAGCTTTGGCTGCAAGATGGACTGCAAATAATAGGTTGCAACCACGTTGACCCCCATAAACAGAAAGACCAGCACATAGGGCCGCAGCACCTCCGGCGCGATGGCCAACACCTCGGGGGTGGCGCTCATAAACAGCTTCACCAGTTGGCGGGGGAACAGCAGTCCCAGCAGGGCAAACGCGATCCCCATGGCAATCGCCGCAATCAGGCCGAGCCGGAGCACGCCGCGCACCCGCTTCTGTTCCCCTGCGCCGTAGTTTACCGACACCACCGGCTGCACAGCCTGCCCCACGCCGCTGAATAAGGACTGGAACAGGGTAGACATGGTGCCCACCGCCCCGAAAACGGCCAGATAGTCGGTTCCCCCATAGCGCATGATCTGATTGTTCAGGATACAGAACAGCACCACATTCGCAAAGTCCAGCATCCCCGCGCCGAAGCCGATGCCGCAGATCGCCCTGCTTCTTCCCCCGAAGCCCCCGGGCTTTTTCACCCGCAGCCTGGACTTCTTCGAGAAGAAATGGGTACATAGGATGGCCGTTTGCAGCACGTTGCTGATCACAGTGGCCAGGCCCGCGCCGCTGATCCCCATTCCCATGGGAAATACCAGGAACCAGTCTCCGAAGATATTGACCGCGCCCCCGATCAGCACCGCTTTCATCGCCAGCCCCGGCGCCTCGTCGTTCCGGACAAAGCAGGCCAGGAAAATGGAAGCGATAAACAGCGGGAAAAACCCGATCACCCACCGCGCATAGCGCATCACCACAGGCAGCAGCTCCGCGTCCGCGCCGAAGAGGGAGAAAATCCGGTCATGCAGGAGGAGAAACGCCAGCCAGACCAGGAGGGTGATCCCCCCCATCAGAATGAGCGCCGCCGCGAACCAGGCGTCCCCCTCTTCTTTTTTCCCCTCTCCCCTGGCGTTGCTCATCAGAACCGCGCCGCCAATGCCGCACATCAGGGAGAGAAATACAATGACGCCATACAACGGGGAAATCACGGCCATCGCCGCCGCGCCATCCGGCCCCTCCGCCTGGCCCACCGCAATGGCATCCACAAAGCTATAAACGGACATGACCACGGCGCTGCCCATGGACGCCGCCAAATAGTGTCGGAACACCTTGCCGATCTGATCCTTGATTAAATCCACATCCACGCACCCTTTTCTTTGGAATCTCCCGCGAACCGCCCTCGCCGGTTGATTCTGAGTTTCCCCTTATTATAACGGAATTGAGGGGCAAATGAAAATAACTCTTTTTTGCCCACATATAAACCGGGCGGCATAGCGCTTCCGCCGCAAACAGCCCGGCAGGGTTCTGCCGGGCTGATCTTTGGCTTATTCCGCCTTGCCGGAAATGATCCAGGGAGAGGGCTGCGCCACGAACACATTCTTACTGTTCAGCTTAGACACCGCCACCTGGATGACCTCCATATCCCCGATTCCGTATTTCGCGAAAAGCGCGGGGATCTGAGAGAGGATATTCAGCTCCAGCGTGTAGATCACAAGCTCGATTTTCGGGTTTCGCGCCAGCAGGCCGGCAATTTCCATCTCCAGGTGGCTGGTGGCCACGAGAAAGGCGATTGTGGGCACCGGAACCCCCATCAGGGTCCCGGGCTCCATATTATCAATGATGTGAACGTTGTTCAGGCCAAACTTCTGGACATTCGCCTCCATCGCCGCCCGGTCATCCCGGTCGTATTCCACGGCTATCACATCTCCTTCGCCGGCCAGCATAGCGGCTTCCACGGCAATGGACTCGCCGGAAATCACGCACAGGCTATCCTGCTGCCCGATATGCAGCTTGTTCATAATCACGGAGCGGATCTCGCTGCCCACATAGCGGATGGAACCGGCCGAGAAATTGATGTTGTCCATGCCGACCTTGTAAGCGCCGGAGGCGTTGGGATTGCAGATCACCATCCCGGCGGAAGCGTTGATCCCGCGATTGATCATATCCGCCAGCCTGTCGTGCTTGATCTCCCCTGTGGGCTCGCTGCCCTCATTGTACCAGATCTCACAGTCGCCCAGGCCGGCGTCCCACATGGTGTAGAAAATATCCGGGTGTCCCGCGTCGGTCAGGACCAAAACCGTCCTGTTGGCCTCCACGGTGGGAATCAGATTGCGGTTTTTCTTGGTGATATCCAAAATCTTCACCTTTTCCAAATCCAGCCCGGCCCGTTCGGCATAATATTCCAGCCAGGACAGAATCACGCCGTTGGAAAACAGCGCGGTATTATTTGTGCTCATATCAAAAAACCTCCCCGGGCCTGCGCCCCAATGTTTTCCTCTATTCTACCAGATTCCGGCGTATTTGGCAATGCGGCGGGGCCTAATTTTTTCGCACTGCGCCGCGCTCAGCGCTCCCTCGAAATTCTCAGCGTGACGGT
>CAYSNK010000032.1:0-12816 GCA_964432375.1 uncultured Oscillospiraceae bacterium
CAGTGGAGCAAAAAGGAGCAAAATGGAGCAAAAAACCACTGACAGGGAGGAGGCGGCCATATATGAATGGTATGACAGGGACTTATTCTCACACCATTGACGCGAAGGGCCGCCTGTTTATCCCCGCCAAGCTGCGGGAGGAGCTGGGCGACGTGTTCTACCTGATGGTGGGCACGGACAAGTGCCTGACCCTGTACCCCCAGGCCAGTTGGGACCGGTTCTGTGAGCGCCTGAGCACCCTGGACTCCGTACAGGCGGATATGCTGAATGTGATCCTGGGCAACACGGTTCGCTGTGAGCCGGACAGCCAGGGCAGGATTCAGATTCCCCAGTACCTGCGGGACTATGCCGGGCTGAAAAAGAACGTGGTGATTTCCGGCCATGTGCAGACGGCAAAGCTGTGGGACGAGGAGGAGTGGAACAAGCGCCTGGTGGAGCTGACTCCCCAGAATGTGGCGGCCCTGATGAAATCTCTGGGTATCTGATGGCCGCGTAAGGGGAAAACGATGGAATTTACACATCAGCCGGTGCTCCTCCGGGAGTGCCTGGATGGGCTGAACATCCGGCCCGATGGGATCTATGTGGACGGTACGCTGGGCCGGGCGGGTCACTCCCGGGAGATCGTCCGGCGGCTGGACACCGGCAGGCTTATCTGCATCGACCGGGATCAGGCTGCGCTGGACGCGGCGCCGGCCCGGATGGAAGGGTATATGGACCGTGTCACCCTGGTACACGGGAACTTCCGGGATCTGGCGGCAATCCTGGGGAGCCTTGGCATCGACAAGGTGGACGGAATGCTCTTTGACCTGGGGGTTTCCTCCCCCCAGTTGGATGACGGCAGCAGGGGCTTTTCCTATATGCGGGACGCGCCGCTGGATATGCGGATGGATCAGTCCGCAGAGCTGACCGCCTACACGGTGGTCAACGAATGGCCCGGGGAGGAGCTGCGCAGGATACTCTACGAATATGGCGAGGAGCGCTGCGCCCCCGGAATTTCCGCCGCCATTGTGCGCCGGAGAGGGGAAAAGCCCATTGAAACTACCCTGGAGCTGGTGGATGTGATCCGGTCTGCCATGCCTGCCGCCGCCCTGCGGGAAAAGCAGCACCCGGCCAAGCGCACCTTCCAGGCCATCCGGATCGCGGTCAATGATGAGCTGGGCGCCCTCTCCGGCCTGATGGAGGCCGCGGTGGCCGGCTTAAACCCCGGCGGACGGCTGGCGGTGATCTCTTTCCACTCGCTGGAGGACCGCATCGTCAAGCAGAGCCTGGCGGGTTTTGCCAAGGGCTGTACCTGCCCGCCGGATTTTCCGGTGTGCGTCTGCGGAAAAAAGCCCCAGGTCAGGCTGGTCCCCCGCAAGCCCATTACGCCGGGCGAAGCGGAGCGGAAGGCCAACCCCAGGGCCCGGAGCGCCAAGCTGCGGGTGGCTGAAAAGCTGGCAACGATAACTGCGCGGGGGAAAACCCGCTGATACACGGCAGAAAGGATGAAGGCCCGGTGGCAAAGCGGGAGCAGAAAAACACAGCAAGGGACCAGTACCGCTATATGATCGACGGCTCTGCTGTCAGGCAGCCGGAGTTTCAGCCGGAAGAGCCCCGGCGCACCGGCAAGCGCGAGATCAGCCGCAAGGAGGCCAGGAGGCAGAACCGGTTCCGGGAAAAGCTGGCCAACATGGAAGTCCGGGAACAGAGCGCCGTGGCGCCGGCAAGCGTGATCGGCATGGTGCTGGTGGCGCTTCTGGCTGCGTTTGTGATCAGCCAGGGAATCCGGCTGAACACCATCAATACCGCGCTCAGTGAATGCAGCACGGAGCTGTCCCAGCTGCAAAAGGAGGAGGACTCCCTCCTCACGCAGTATGAGCAGATGTTTGATATGGGGGGCATCGAATCCGGAATGTTGGCATCCGGAAGAATGACCAAGCCCAGCGGCGAACAGACCATCTATCTGGAACTGGCTGAGCCGGATAACGCCATTGCCTTTCAAACCGGCGGGGGGCCCTTTGATACCCTGCGGAATAAAGTGCTTACAATTATGGAATATTTTCAGTAATCAAACATAGACTGCACTGTTCAGGCAGGACTGATAGTTTGCGAGATGCACAGAACGCTCTGATTCAAGCGGCAGGGGCTGGCGGCGAGGGTTTTTCGCCGGAAAGGGTTCGCCGCCCGGCCACAGGCGATTGTTTCAGAGACTTCCAAGATATGTGGGCGTAAGAAAAACATCCGGTTTTCTTGCGCCTTTCTCCTTGAAGAGGCCGCGCCGGATCGAATCCCCGGGAAAGGACAGGTGAGAGCATGAAAAAGGAGCCTAAAAAACGGAAATCAGAGCTGTCATCCGCCCAGGTGGTATTCCTGCGCACCATGCTGTTGATGGCCATTTTTGGCATCGCGCTGTTTGTGCCCCTGGGGTGGCAGCTTTACAAGCTGCAAATCACGGAGCACGAGGAGCTGCAGGCCAAGGCTACCAGGCAGCAGACCAGCGATGTGACGGTGTCCGCCTCCCGGGGCAGCATCTACGACACCAACGGCAAGACCCTGGCTGTCAGCGCCACCGTATATAATGTAATTCTCTCTCCCAAAGATGTCAATACCATATCCGCAGACGATTTGAAGGCGGCCTACGGCGAGGACTATAAGGAAACCATGACCGAGGGCCAGATCGAATCCGCCAAGGCGGAGCTGGTGGAGGAGCGCATCCAACTGATTGCCGCCACCCTGAGCGACATTCTGGATGTGGATTCCGAGGAGATCGTCGAGCGGTGCCGGAAAACGGAATCCCAGTATTCTGTGGTGAAGAAAAAGGTGGAGTCTGAGGCGGAAACCCAGGTGAGGACCTTTATTGAGCGCTATGGCCTCTCCGCCTGCATCTATTTGACGAACGACACCAAGCGGTATTATCCCTATTCCAGCCTGGCCTCCAACGTGCTGGGCTTCGTCAACAGCGAAAACACCGGGGCCTATGGGCTGGAGGCCATGTATGACAGCATCCTCTCCGGCACAGAGGGGCGGATCGTCACCGCCAAGAACAGCCGGGGCACCGACCTTTCCTACTATTATTCCGATTACTATGACGCGGAGGACGGCCAGTCCCTGTATCTCACCCTGGACACCACCATCCAGTATTACTGCGAGCAGACCCTCCAGGAGGGGATCGAGAAGTACAACGTCCTGCACGGGGGCTGGTGTATTGCCATGGACCCCAACACCGGCGCCATCCTGGGCATGGCCAGCTCCCCCAACTGCGACCTGAACGACGCGTCCACAGTGACGGACGAAACCCTGCTGAAGGAACTGGAGGAGCTGAAAACCGAGCTGGAGGAAAAGGTGTCTATCCGGGAGCTCACCCAGGGGGAGGCCGATGACCAGTACAGCGCGGCTTACAGCGAGGCGCTGAATACCCAATGGCTGAATCTGGCGGTAAACGCCACTTACGAGCCAGGCTCCACCTTCAAGAGCATCGTGCTGGCCTCCGCCCTGGAGGAGGGGGCCATCGACATGGACTCCACCTTCTACTGCGGCGGAAGCAAGACGGTGGACACCTGGGACATCGGCTGCTCCAATCTGAGCGGGCATGGGTCGCTGACCCTGGCCGAGGCGGTTGGCAAGTCCTGCAACGTGGCCTTTATGGACATCGGCCAGGCCCTGGGTGCGGAGAAATTCTGGAAGTACCTGGAGGCTTTCGGCATCACGGAAAAGACCGGCATAGACCTGATCGGGGAGAGCAGCTCCACTCTGTGGCCGGAGGAGGACTTTGTGGGGCCCAGCGGTATTGTCAACCTGGCCGTTGCCTCCTTTGGGCAGCGCTTTAATGTGACCCCCATCCAGCTGATCACAGCGGTTTCCGCCACCATCAACGGGGGCTATCTGTATCAGCCCCATGTTTTGCAGGCCATTGCGGACGCGGACGGCAACATCATTGAGAACTATGAGCCCACGGTGGTGCGGCAGGTGATCAGCGAAAGCACCTCCGCCACGGTGCGGGAGCTGCTGGAGGGGGTCGTAAAGAGCTACACCGGCCAGAACGCTTATCAGGCGGGCTACCGCATCGGCGGGAAAACCGGTACGGCTGAGACTTTGGTGGCGGACGACTACTGGATCGTCTCCTTCGTGGGCTTTGCCCCGGCGAACGATCCCCAGGTGGTGGTGCTGCTGGCCTTTGCCAACCCGGAGTCCCTGAACGGCACCCAGTACGGCACCTGCGGCGTCAATATCTCCGGCGGCGCCATGGCGGCCCCCCTGGCCGGCGAACTGATCGCGGAGATCTGCGACTACATGGGGGTTGAAAAGCAGTATGACAGCGATGAGCAGAGCCTGGCGGACTCCACCATGCCCGCTGTCATCGGGATGACCGAGGAGGAAGCGGAGGAAGCGCTGACCGCCGCGAACCTGTATTACCGCACCGTGGGCGACGGCGCCACGGTCACGGATCAGGTGCCCGCCTCCGGAACTGTGCTGGCAAACAGCAGCGAAGTGGTGCTGTATATGGGCGGCGAATCCTCCAAGGAAACCGTGGCAATGCCAAGCCTCAGCGGGATGTCCCGCTCAGAGGCCAGGGAGACATTGGAGGATCTGGGGCTTTACTACAAAGCCTCCGGCCTGACCAACGGCAGCAGCGCCACGGCGGACGGCCAGTCGGTGGCGGCGGGAACCGAAGTGACCCGGGGCACGGTTGTAACCGTCCACTTCTCCAAGCAGGAAACAGAGATCATTGAATAAAAGGGTAGGATCGGATCAACCGGCGGCGCACCGGTTCAGAGCTTCCGAAGAACGCGCTTCTCTCCATTCACGTTGCGGGAAAGTGAGGGCCTATGAAACAGATCGCGGTGATTGGCAGCGGCGGGCAGAATGCCGCCGCCAGCCTGATCGGAACCATGCTGCGGGCTGCGGCCGGCTGGAAGGTGGGGGTGCTTGGCCTGGAAAAGGGCCGAAGCCCCGACCTGAAGGCGGGCCTGGATCAGCTTGCCCGCCAGGGCTGCGACTGCGCGGTTGCCGCCCTGGGCAGCGGCCCGGTGGATCAGGTGTTCCAGGTGGGAGTCCTGATCGGCTGGTTTGGCGACGGCAAGCCGGCGGCGGTGGATGCCTGCCAGCAGTTGGTGGTCAATCTGGACGACGACTGCGGACGCCTGGTGGCGGGGCAGCGCCCCAGCCTGACCTATTCCGAGGGCAAGGATAAGGCGGATCTGACCGCCAAGTATCTGCGCTGCTATCCCACCCGGACGGAGTTTGACGCCCTGACCTGGAAGGAGATCCGCCGGGTGCGGCTGCCCGTCCTGGGGGGCTATGACCTGTATCAGGGCCTGGCGGCCCTGGGCTGCGGCCTGAGCCTGGGGCTTCCGCTGGACTGCCTGGCCCGGTCGGTGGAGCAGGCGGCGGGGATTCCCGGCCATCTGGAGGAGGTTCCGGCGGAGCTGCCCTTCCGCATCGTCCTTGACGGGGCGAAAACGGCGGCGGAGGTGGAGAGCCTGCTTCTGACCCTGCGGCCCCTGCGGGAAAAGCAGGGGAAGCTGCGCCTGCTGGTTGGCGGCGCGGCCTCCGGGGAGGAAAATTTAATTCAAGCCGTCGCGCAGGATCTGGCCGATGAGGTGGTTCCCGGACAGGGGCCCCCTGAGCAGGCCGTAATTGCCCTGCTGGAGAGCGGGAGCGCCGGCGACGTGCTGGTGATTTCCGGGGCCCATCGGCCGGGGCTCCCCGCCGATGAGCGGAGGATCATCCGGCGCTGGCTGGAACAGAAGAAAAGAAACGCCCGGGCGTGAGACAGCGGCCTCACAGAACGGCCTGGCGGGAAGGAACAGAAACATGAGTCGTATCATTCTCAGCTTTATCATCAGCTTTCTTTTAACCGCTGCCCTGGGCCGGGTGCTTATCCCCTGGCTGCGGCGGCTGAAGGCCGGTCAATCCATCCGGGAGGACGGTCCCACCTGGCACATATCCAAGCAGGGAACCCCCACCATGGGCGGCCTGATGTTCATTGCGGCTATCGCCGTCACCATGGTAGTTTGCAGCCTTGCGGAGCTGCGGCAGGGGGATTTCGGCGCCCTGTATGTCTTTGGGTTCGCGCTGGTGTTCGGTGTGATCGGGTTTATTGATGACTTTATGAAAGTGAAGTATCACAAGAACGAGGGCCTGACTGCGGCCCAGAAGTTCCTGCTGCAGCTGGCCGCCGCTATTCTGCTCATTGTGATCCTGCGCAACGCCGGGTATCTGAGCACGAGCCTGTATCTCCCCTTCTTCAATCGATACTGGCATCTGCCGCTGGTGGTCTATCTGGTTTTGGCGGCCTTCATCATCGTGGGCTGCGTCAACTCGGTGAACCTGACCGACGGCGTAGACGGCCTGGCCGCCGGTGTGACCATTCCCGTGGCCCTGTTCTTTACCGTGGCCGCCGTCCTGATGAAATATACCGAGCTGGGCGTGCTGGCCGCCGCCCTGCTGGGAGGGCTGGGGGCGTTCCTCCTCTATAACTTCCACCCCGCGAAGGTGTTTATGGGGGATACCGGTTCCCTGTTTCTGGGGGGCATGGTCTGCGGCCTGGCCTTTGCGCTGGATATTCCGCTGATCCTCATCCTGGTGGGCATCGTCTATATCTGCGAGACCCTGTCCGACATCATTCAGGTGGCCTATTTCAAGGCCACCCACGGCAAGCGGATATTCAAGATGGCGCCCCTGCATCACCACTTTGAACTGTGCGGCTGGAGCGAGTATAAGCTGTTTTTCGTGTTTTCCGGCGTCACCCTGGCGGCCTGCGCGCTGGCTGTGGTCGGGATTCTGGGCAGGCTGTAAAGCCTGCGGGCAAGGACATTTTATGACAGGAAAGGAGGAAAAGCTGTGGCGGACCCGAACAAGGATTTAGAGGGCCTGAGCTTTCGGGAGTATACGGTTCTTCGTGCGGAAAAACGCAGGCAGCTGGCGAAGGGCCCCATGGATCTTCCGTTTCTCCTTCTGGTAGTCATGCTGCTGGTCATTGGGCTCATCATGCTGTTCTCCGCCTCCTACGCGACGGCGGCAATTTCCTCAAAGTACAACTATGACCCCTATTACTTCATCAAGAAGCAGGGGATCTACGCGGTGATCGGCGTTGCGGTGATGTATCTTGTTTCCCGCATCGACTATCACTTCTGGCGGCCCCTTTCCATGCTGGTTCTGGTGGGCGCTTTCATTACCCTGATCCTGGTGCTTGTGCCCCATGTGGGGGTCACCCACAACCAGGCCACCCGCTGGCTGAAAATGCTCATTGTGGTCGGCCCGGAATATCAGCCCTCTGAAATTGCCAAACTAGGGGTGATCCTCTTTTTCTCGGCGAAGCTGAGCATCCGGAAGAATGGGCCCCATCCGTTCAAGCGGACCCTGCCCCATCCCTTTCAGGAGATCCGGGGCTGGCTGGATCGGGTGGGCCTGTGGGAGCTGCTCCCCTACCTCTTTATCCTGCTGGCGGTGGCAGTCCTGATGCTGATGGAGCCCCACATGTCCGGAACCATTCTGATCCTGGCTGCCGGCGCTTCCATCATGTTTGCCGCCGGCACCAAGTGGTACTGGTATGCTGCCGCCATCGTCGCGGGCGGCGGAGGTCTGGCCTTTATCATGACCCAGACCGACTATATGGCCACCCGCCTGGCCACCTGGCAGGACCCCTGGGCGGAGGAGAGCAGCAGCAGTACCGCCTATCAGATCATCCAGTCCCTGTATGCCGTGGGCTCCGGCGGGCTGCTGGGCAAGGGCCTGGGCCAGAGCATCCAGAAGTACGGCTATCTGCCCGAGGCTTATAACGATTTCATTTTCGCGATTGTGGCGGAGGAGCTGGGCTATGTGGGCTGCCTGATCATCATTGCCCTCTTTGCCCTGCTGGTGATTCGGGGCTATTGGCTCTCCCTCCACGCGCGGGATCGCTTCGGTTCCCTGCTGGTGGTGGGAATCATCACCCTGCTGGCCACCCAGGTGTTCCTGAATATCGCGGTGGTGACCAATCTGATTCCCACCACCGGGATCTCGCTGCCCTTCTTCTCCTACGGAGGCACGGCGCTGGTGATCCAACTGGCGGAAATGGGGATCATCCTCTCCATTTCCAGACAGATCGGCCCCTCCAAGTCGGGGAAATAAAAGATTGAGGTTTTGCCTATGAAGATCCTGTTCACCTGCGGCGGCACCGCAGGACATATCAACCCCGCCGTGGCGCTGGCCCGGCTGTTTCAGCAGCGCAATCCCGGCGCCCAGGTGCTCTTTGTGGGGGCCGGCGGCGGCATGGAGGAGCGCCTGGTGCCCCGGGAGGGCTATGAGATCCGCACCGTGACCATCAGCTCCTTTTACCGCTCCCTGTCCCCGGAGGGGATCAGGCACAACCTGAGAACCATCCGCAACCTGAACCTTTCCAGGAAGCAGGCAAAGCGAATCCTGGACGAGTTCCGGCCCGACCTGGTGGTGGGCACCGGCGGCTACGCCTCCTACCCCGTGGTGCGGGAGGCGGCCCGCCGGGGGATTCCCACCGCTGTGCACGAGTCCAACGCGGTACCCGGCCTGACCACCAAAATGCTGTCCAAATATGTGGATCAGGTCATGGTGGGCTTTGAGGAGAGCCGCCGGCACTATCAGCACCCGGAAAAGGTGGTGGTCACCGGCACCCCCGTCCGGGGCGACTTCTTCGACCTGACCCGGCAGGAGGCCCGGGCCAGGCTGGGCATCACGGACGGCAAACCGGTGGTGCTGACCAGTTGGGGCAGCCTCGGAGCCCAGGTGATGAACGAGCGTATGGTGGAGTTTGTGGAGATGGAGTGCAGGGACGGCCAGCCCTTCCACCATATTTACGGCGTGGGAAAGCGGTATTACCAGCGGGTGACAGAGGAGATCGCCGCCAGGGGGATAGACCTGAAGGAGTATCCCCATGTGGATGTCCGGGAGTATATCTATGATATGCCGGTGGCGATGGCGGCGGCGGATCTGACCATTGACCGGGCAGGGGCCTCTACCATCAGCGAGATCACCGCCCTGGCAAAGCCCTGCATCCTGGTGCCCTCCCCCAATGTGACCAACAATCACCAGGAGAAGAACGCCCGGGTGCTGGAGGAGCGGGGCGGCGCCGTGGTGCTGACGGAGCCTCAGTGCTCCGCGAAACTGCTGTATGACACCACCTGCCAGCTTCTGGCGGACAAAGCGCGGCTGGAGGCCATGGCCCAGAGCCTCCGGAGCCTCCAGACCGGCGATGCCGCCGAGCAGATTTATCAGACGCTGATTGCCCTGATGGAGCGCTGAACAAACGCGCTTCCGCCTCTTTTTCTGACATCCCCCGCAAATCCCTCCCGCCGGTTCCTTCCCCGCTTCCCCGATCCGCAGCGGAATCATTCCATTTGCCGGGAAGCGGAGCCTTCCCGGTCAATGCGCACAAAAGCCCGTTTCCGCATAGAATGATCTGGAAACAGATTATCTGATAGGAAAGCGGAGGAGCGGATATGAGTGTGTTGCTGGTAGAGGGCGGAAGGGCGCTGCGGGGAACCGTGGCCGTCCAGGGGGCCAAAAACAGCGTGCTGCCCATTTTGGCGGCGGCGATTTTGGCGGATGACATCTGCGTATTACATAACTGCCCCCAGCTCAGCGATGTGGATGCGTCCATCGAGATTTTGCGTCACCTGGGCTGCCTGGTGCGGCAGGAGGGCAGCCGGATCACGGTGGATTCCCGGCCGCTGAACCGGGGGGAGATCCCCCACAGGCTGATGCGGGAAATGCGCTCCTCCGTCATCTTCCTCGGCGCGATTCTGGCGCGGGTGGGAGAGGCGAGGCTGTCCATGCCCGGGGGCTGTGAGCTGGGGCCGAGGCCCATCGACCTTCACCTGGCGGCCCTGCGGGCCATGGGGGCGGAAATTCTGGAAAACGGCGGCGACCTGGAATGTCGGGCGCCGGCCCTCCATGGCTGCGAGATCACCCTCTCCATTCCCAGCGTGGGCGCCACCGAAAACGCGATGCTGGCCGCCGTAGGCGCCCGGGGAACCGTTCGGATCGAGAACGCGGCCCGGGAGCCGGAGATCGTGGATCTGCAGAATTTCCTCCGGGAAATGGGCGCGGAGATCCGGGGCGCGGGAACCTCCACAGTGGAGATCCACGGCGGGCGGAGGCTCCACGGCTGCGCGCACACCGTCATCGCGGACCGCATTGTGGCGGCAACCTGGATGGCGGCGGTGGCCGCCGCCGGGGGCGAGGCCCAGCTCACCGGCGCGGTGCCGGAGCAGGTGTCCACCGTTACGGCGACCCTGCGGGAGGCGGGCTGCCGCATCCGGACAGAGGGGGACCGAATCTGGATTTCCAGGGAGAGCCCTCTGCACAGCGTCCGCCCCATCCGGACGCAGCCCTACCCGGGCTTTCCGACCGACGCCCAGCCGCCGCTGATGGCGGTGATGACCCTGGCAAAGGGGAGCACCATATTTGTGGAGACAATGTTTGAGAACCGCTTTCGCCACGCCGGTGAGCTGGCCCGCATGGGGGCCGAGATCCGGGTGGTGGATCGGGTCGCCGTGATCTCCGGCAGGGAAACGCTCTGCGGGGCATCGGTGGAGGCGGCGGATCTGAGGGGCGGCGCCGCCCTGGTGGTTGCGGCCCTGGCCGCCCGGGGGGAGAGCCGGATCTCCGGCCTGCACCATCTGGAGCGGGGCTATTGCAGGCTGGAGGAAACGCTGGAAGGGCTGGGCGCCCGGGTAAAACGCCTGCCGGATTGAACGATAAGAGGAGAAGCTGTACATGGCAAAAAAGCGGGGTACAACAAAAAAGAGCACCGCGGGGCGGGGAAGCCGCAGCGGAAAAATCCGCAGCCGGAAGCGCGTGAAGCCGCCCAGGGATCGCCATGTCCGCAGACGGGGCAGATGGAACCTGCTCTATACCATTGTGGCCCGCATCCTGATGGTGATCGCGGTGACTGCGGGGACGCTGGCCCTTTTTCGGGTGGATACGGTGGAGGTTTCCGGCAATGAGCGCTATACGGCGGAAGAAATTGCGGCGGCCTCCGGCATCGAGATCAACGACAACCTGTTCCTGATGAACAAGTTTTCGGTGCAGAGCGCCCTGTCTGAGGTCCTGCCCTATGTCGGGGATGTGGAAATTCAGCGCACGCTGCCCGGCACGGTACACATCTCCGTGGAGGAATGTGAGCCGGTGGCGGCGGTCAGAATTTCCAATGGCTACTGGTATATCGACGCTGCCGGGAAGCTGCTGGAAATGCGGGAACAGAGCGGGGGCCTGATCCAGGTCAGCGGGATCAGCCTGCTCTCCCCCACCGGCGGCGCCCAGCTTACCGTGGACACGGCTTATCGCCTGAAGCAGTCCGGACTGGTGGGCGTTTTGACCGCCCTGGAGGGTCATGGGCTGCTGGAGAATGTCGCCTCCATCGACCTGAGCGACGGCAGCTACCTGCTTATGGAGTATACCGACAAATATACGGTGAAAATTCCCTATGGCTCCGACTATGATTACAAGGTGCGGGCCATGCAGGGGATCGTGGAGGCGCTGGCAGAACAAAATGACGAGGAAAGCGGCCTGATTGACCTGACTTTGGAGGAGGAATGGCATTTCATTCCCGAGTAAATGTATAAAAATGGTGAGGAAAATCTGCTATTTTCTCTTGACCCGTTACCGATTTGGAGATACAATAAAAGGCAGGTATATCAACTGACAGATTAGAGTATTTCGCAGATGCTCATGATACACATAGGAGGAGATTAAATATGGCTTTTGCAATCGAAAGTGCCCCCGAGAGCGTTGTTGACATCAAGGTCGTCGGCGTGGGCGGCGGCGGCAACAATGTAGTAAACCGCATGGTGGCATCCGGCACGACTGGCGTGGAATTTATTGCTGTGAATACAGATAAGCAGGCGCTTCAGGTGTCCTCCGCGTCCCAGGTCATCCAGATCGGTGAAAAGGTCACCGGCGGCCGGGGCGCGGGCTCCAACCCCGAGGTGGGCCGCAAGGCCGCCGAGGAGAGCCGCAGCCAGCTTTCCAAGGTTCTGGAGGGCACCAATATGGTGTTTGTCACCGCCGGTATGGGCGGCGGCACCGGCACCGGCGGCGCCCCCATTGTGGCGGAGATCGCCAGGGAGATGGGCATCCTGACCGTGGGCGTCGTCACAAAGCCGTTCCCCTTTGAGGGCCGCCGCAGAATGCAGCAGGCCGAAAAGGGCATTGCCGAATTGAAGGAGAAGGTGGACGCGCTGGTGGTCATTCCCAACGAGCGCCTGAAGCTGGTCAGCGACCAGAAAATCACCTTCGCCAATGCCTTCGAGATCGCGGATGACGTGCTGCGCCAGGCGGTTCAGTCCATTTCCGACCTGATCTCCAAGACCGGCATCATCAACCTGGACTTTGCCGACATCACCGCCGTTATGAAGGACGCGGGCCTGGCCCACATGGGCGTGGGCCATGCGGACGGCAAGGACAAGGCGGAGGCCGCCGCAAAGATGGCGATTTCCTCCCCCTTGCTGGAGACTTCGATCAAGGGCGCCCGGGGTGTCCTGGTCAACGTCACCGGTTCCACCGACATCGGCCTGGAGGAAGTGGAGACCTGCGCCACCCTGGTGCAGCAGGCCGCCCATCCCGACGCAAACATCATCTTCGGCGCGACCTTTGATGAAAGCCTGCAGGATGAGATCCGCGTCACCGTCATCGCCACCGGCTTCGGCAAGACGGATGAGGAGGAAGAGGAGGAGAGCGAGGGCGAGGAAGCTCCCGCAGAGGCCGCCCCCGCCGCCCCCCAGAAGGCCCCGGAGCCCGCAAGCGCCGCCTTCACCGCCCCCGAGGAAGCAAGCGATCCCTACAACGATATTTTCAAGCTGTTCAACAGCCACAGATAAT
>CAYSNK010000033.1:0-11512 GCA_964432375.1 uncultured Oscillospiraceae bacterium
GTCCGGCGGCCAGAAGCGCCGGGTGGCCATTGCGGGGGTCATCGCCATGGAGCCCTCGGTGCTCATTCTGGACGAGCCCACCGCCGGGCTGGACCCCCTTGGCCGGGAGGAGATCCTGGCCAATATCCGCCAATACCACGATGCCAAGGCCGCCACGGTCATCCTGGTATCCCACTCCATGGAGGAGGTGGCCCGGATGGTTGACCGCCTGGTGGTGATCAACGACGGCGCCATCCCCATGGAAGGCACCCCTGCCCAGGTGTTTCAGCGGGAGGAGGATCTCCACCGCATGGGCCTGGACGTGCCCCTGGTGACTCAGGTGTTCCGCTGCCTGCGGGAAAAGGGGCTGAACCTGCCCCCGGTTTACACGGTGGAGGAGGCGATCCCCGCCCTCCTGGGGAAAGGAGGCGGGGCTTCATGCTGAAGGATATTACCCTGGGCCAGTATTTCCCCGGCAATTCCATTCTCCATCGCCTGGACCCCAGAACCAAGCTGATAGGGGTGGTGGCCTATATCGTGGCCCTGTTCCTGTGCAGGTGGCTGGTGTCCTATTGCGTCATGGCGGCTTTCCTGGCGGCCATGATCCGGGTTTCCCGGGTGGGGTTTCGGACGGCTGTCCGGGGCCTGAAGCCGGTGCTGATCCTGCTGATCTTCACTGGGCTTTTGAATCTGCTCTATTCCAGCGGCACGCCCCTGGTGCAATGGGGGATTTTCACCATCACGGAGGAAGGGATCTGGAGGGCCATCTTTATGATCGCCCGCATTATGATGCTGATTATGGGCACCTTTTTGCTGACCTATACCACCTCGCCCATTCTGCTGACCGATGCCATTGAGTCCTTGCTGGGGCCGCTGAAAAAGCTCCGTGTGCCCATTCACGAGCTGGCCATGATGATGAGCATTGCTCTGCGGTTTATCCCGACCCTGATCGAGGAGACAGACAAGCTGATGAGCGCCCAGAAGGCCAGAGGCGCGGACTTTGAAACCGGAAACCTGATCGAGAAAGCCAAGGCCCTGGTGCCGCTTCTGGTGCCGCTGTTTATCTCCGCCTTTCGGCGGGCGGAGGAGCTGGCCGTGGCGATGGAAAGCCGCTGCTACCACGGCGGCGAGGGCAGGACCCGCCTGCACCGGCTGCAATACGCCGGACGGGACGCAGTGGCCATGGCGGTTATGGCGGCGCTGATCGCCCTGATCTGCGGGCTGCGCCATTTTGGGCTATAAGAACTCTGCATCAGGAAATGATCAAGTCAGAGCCCCATAAGGATTATTTGAAAGCATGGAAAAACGAGAAAGAAACATTGCCCTGCGGCTGATGTATGTGGGCACGGCCTACCACGGCTGGCAGGTGCAGAAAAACGCCGTCTCCGTGGCGGAGACCCTGGAAAAGGCCATCTCCCAGGTAGTGGGCCATCCGGTGAAGTGTACCGGCGCCGGACGCACCGACGCGGGGGTTCACGCGGAGGTTTATATCGCCAATTTCCGCACCACCTCCACCATTCCCTGTGACCGGCTCCCCCTTGCGGTGAACACCCGGCTGCCGGATGACATTGTGGTGGTGTCGGCCCGGGAGGTATCCCCGGGATTTAATGCCATCGGCTCCTGCCTGAAAAAGGAATACACCTATCGTGTGTATAATTCCCGCATCCGCAACGCATTTTATGTAAACCGGGCCTATTTTTACCCCAAATATCTGGATGAGGCGGTCATGGGGGACGCGGCGGGGCGGTTCGTGGGCACCCATGATTTCGCGGCTGTGCGGGCCGTGGGGACAGAGGTGCGGAGCACGGTGCGGACGGTCTACTATTTTGACGTGAACCGCACGGGGGATCTGATTGAGCTGAAGGTCTGCGCCAACGGATTTCTGTACAACATGGTGCGGGCCATGGTCGGCACAGTGATCTACGCGGCGGATGGAAAGCTGCGGCCGGAGGAAATCGGCGGCATTTTACAGCGTGGCTGCCGCAGGGAGGCGGGCCCAACCGTTCCCCCCGGGGGCCTGTATCTGTCAAAGCTGTGGTATCGGGAGCCGGTGGGCCTGGAGACCGACCCGGCGCAGGAGGACGAAGGGTGAAATAAATGGCAAAAATAGTAAGTTTCTACACCGGAAAACGGGAGACCCCCGAGCCTGAACCCGGCGGGGGAGAGCGCCGGAAGCCGGCGCGGCAGGAACCGGCGGAGAAAGGCCGGAGGCATACGCGGGTAAAGCGGGTGATCGGACGCTTCCTGGCCGCTCTGTTCACGCTGGCCCTGATTGTGGGGGCGGTTCTGGCCATTGCCTTTCGGGATGAGCTGAATATCGACAGCCTGCGGCGCTTTCTGGCCTACCAGAGCCTGGAGCGGGACGAAACCGGCCAGGCGGAGGAGATCTTCTTTGAAAGCAATGCCACCAACTGTATTGCCCAGGTGGATAACAGCCTGCTGGTCTGCTCCAACACCGGCATCCATCTGTTCAGCCAGAGCGGGACGGAGTATATCAATGAGACAGTTGCGCTGAGCAGCCCCGCCGTCTCCGCCGATGGCGCCTATGCGGTTGCCTATGACCTGGGGGGCGATCATCTCTATCAGATCACGGGGAAATCCATCGCCTATACAATGACCACGGAGGGCCCGATTTTCAACGCCCGAATCAACTCAAACGGCTATCTGACCGTAATCACCCAGGAAACCGGCTATAAAGGGGTTGCGACTGTTTACGATACTCAGGGCAGCGCCCGGGTGCAGGTCAATATTTCCAGCGCCTATGTCATGGACGCGGCGGCCTCCGATGGGGGGGAACTGCTGGCGGTTGTGACCATTGGGGAAGAACAGAGCAGCTTTTGCAGCACGCTGACCTTCTACGATGTGAGCACCGGCCAGGTTCAGGACGCCTGGAAGCTGTCCGGTCAGCTGGTGGTGGATTTGAAGTGGCAGGACGGCAGGGTGCAGCTGCAAACCGATGAGGGAGCGGTCTGTATCGCTCCCGAGGAGGGCATCGTGGGCAGCTGGGAGAAGGACGGCGGCTATCTGTGGGGCTACGCCTTCTGCGGCAGCGGGAACCTGGTGTCCGCCTGGGGCAAGTATGAGACAGGGAACCAGGGCCAGCTTGTTCTGGTGGATCAGAACGGCGAAACAGTGGCCCAGGTGGAGATTGCCCAGCAGATTCTCTCCTTCAGCGCGGAGGGGGACTATATCGCTGTGCTCTATACCAACAAGCTGGAAATCTATGATTCCAATCTGGAACTGTACGCAGAGCTGGAGGATACGGCCGGCGCCCGCCAGGTGCTGATGCGGGGCGATGGCTCCGCCCTGCTGGTGGGCGCGGAAAGCGCCTCCCTGTATGTGCCGTAAGGCCGGAACCGGGGAAAACCGGATCTTGAAACCGGCAAGCGCCGGCATTGAGGGATTTTGCGCCGGGAAAAGACGCAACCCCCGGGGACCCTTTGTGTATCCCCTCCGGTAAATAACTTTTCGCTTTCAGCGGCGCATTTTCGGGGAAACCTTAACAAACAGTTCACATTTCTGTGATATATTGAGCATAGAAAATAAGGGAAACTCTGATTCAATCGGCAAGAGCTGGCGGCGAGAAATTTTCCGTCAGAAAAAGGCGCGAAAACGCAGGAATACTTTGTGTATTTCCAGTTTGAGCAACGCATTTCCGGCGGAAAAGATCCGCTGTCCAGCCGCAGGCGACTGATTCAGAGGTTCCCAAGGGAAACTCTGATTCAATCGGCAAGAGCTGGCGGCGAGAGAGTTTGCGCCGGGGGCGCACTTGTTCAGAGAACCCCTGAGATAGAACCCATCAAAGGAGGAATTGCAATGCAGCCAACCCTGTGCAGCCGTTGCAAAAAAAATGTTGCGGTGGTTTTCGTGGCGCGGATGGATGGAGGCCGGACGAAGAACGAGGGCTTTTGTCTGAAATGTGCGCGGGAACTGAATATAAAGCCCATCGACGATATGATGAAGCGGATGGGCATCAGCGATGATGATTTAGACACCCTGACCTCTGAAATGCAGAGCGCCCTGGGTGGGATGGAGGATATGGAAATGATGCAGTCCCCGTCTGAGGAGGAACTGGATGGGGACAGCCAGGAGGACGACGAGGGCAAGACGGCGACCTTCCCGTTTCTGAACCGCCTGTTTGGAACCGGCGGCCCCGGGGAGGGGCAGCAGCCCTCCCGCCGGGACAGCGAATCCTCCACAAAGGAGGGCAAACAAGAGGGGAGGCCCAAGCGGAAGTTCCTGGATAATTACTGCATCAACCTGAGTGAACGGGCGCAGGCTGGGAAGCTGGACGGCATTGTCGGCAGGGAGCAGGAGATCCAGCGGGTCATCCAGATCCTGAACCGCCGTCAGAAGAACAACCCCTGCCTGATTGGGGAACCCGGCGTGGGCAAGACCGCCATTGCCGAGGGCCTTGCCCAGCGGATTGCCAGGGGAGAGGTGCCCTATAAGCTGAGGGACAAGGAGGTCTACCTGCTGGATCTGACCGCCCTGGTTGCCGGAACCCAGTTCCGGGGGCAGTTTGAAAGCCGCATGAAGGGCCTGATTGATGAGATCCGCAGGCTGGGCAACATCATCCTGGTCATTGACGAAATTCACAATATCGCGGGGGCCGGCGAGGCGGAGGGCTCTATGAACGCCGCGAATATTTTGAAGCCTGCCCTCTCCAGAGGGGAGATTCAGGTCATTGGCGCCACCACCTTTAACGAATACCGGAAGTTTATTGAAAAGGACTCCGCCCTGGAGCGCCGCTTCCAGCCGGTGACGGTCAACGAGCCCTCCATCGCAGACAGCGTGGAGATTATCAAGGGCGTTGCCCATTACTATGAACAGTATCACAGGGTAATCATCCCCGATGGGGTGGCCCGCCAGGCCGTGCTGATGAGCGAGCGGTATATCACCGACCGCTATCTGCCGGATAAGGCCATTGACCTGATTGACGAAGCCTGTTCGGATGTGAATCTGCGGAACAAAAACCTGGCACGGCTGGCGGATATCGAGAAGGAGCTGGCCGACCTCTCCAAGGAGAGCGAGGTGATGCTGGCCGCCGCCTCTGAGGAAGATGACCGGCTGCGCCGCAAAAAGCAGGAGCTGGAGCAGAAGCAGCAGCGGGCCCGCCGGGAGATGAATGCCATCGACCAGGCCCGCAAGGAGATGTGCTCCGCCGAGATCATTGATGCCACCACTGCCGACCGGCTGGAGCAGAACAACCGCCGCAGGAGTGAGATCCAGAGCCAGTTGGAGGCGTATGCCCGGGAGCGGGCACAGCTGGAAGATCAGAGCGGCAACCGGGCCTATGCCCGCCTGGCGGAGATCCGCAGCCTCCGGCTCCGGCTGAATGATGAAAAGGCAAGGTTGGAGGCGGAAGAGCTGCCCTGCCTGTCCGTGGAGAACCTGGCCCGGGTCATCGAGCAGTGGACAAAGATCCCCGCCAGTAAAATCCAGCAGGAGGAGTTTGCGCGTTTGGCGGAACTGGATCAGCGGCTGAAGCGGCATATCATCGGCCAGGATGAGGCTGTGGACGCCGTGGCTGCGGCCATTCGCCGCAACCGGGTCGGGATTTCCCCCAAGCACAAGCCGGTTTCCTTTATCTTTGTCGGCCCCACCGGTGTGGGCAAGACTGAGCTGGTGAAGCAGCTTGCCGCCGACCTGTTTGACTCCCCGGACTCCCTGATTCGGCTGGATATGTCCGAATTTATGGAAAAGCACACGGTTTCCCGGCTGATTGGCTCCCCTCCCGGCTATGTGGGCTATGATGACGCCGGCCAGCTTACGGAGAAAATCCGCAGGAAGCCCTATTCCGTGGTTCTGTTTGACGAGCTGGAAAAGGCCCATCCCGATGTGCTGAATATCCTGCTCCAGATTTTGGACGACGGCCAGGTGACCGACGCCCACGGCAGAAAGGTAAATTTTGAAAATACAGTCATTGTCATGACCTCCAATGCGGGCAGCGAGCGGAAGGAATCCTCCCTGGGCTTCAACCGCTCTGCGGCGCAGGTCAGCCGGGAGCGCTGCCTTGCCGCGCTGAATGAGTTCCTGCGCCCGGAGTTTATCAACCGGGTGGATGAGATTATCTGCTTCAACCGCCTGTCCCGGGAGAACTTCAAGGAGATCACCCGGATCATGCTGGGAGAGCTGGCGGATTCCCTGGGGGAGAAGGGCATATCCTTCACCTATGACGAGGAGCTGGTCTGCCATCTGGTGGAGAAATCCTATTCCGAGGTCTATGGCGCAAGAAACCTCCGGCGCCAGATCCAGAAGGAACTGGAGGACGCCATCGCCAGCCGGATCATTTTCAGCTATCAGAATCCCGTCAGCGTCCTTCACGGTTCCGCAGACGAGAATGGCGTGGTTCTCACCTCAGACTGAACCCGGCAAACGCGGAGGCGGACGTTCGTTTGCTTATTTACGGTTTTTCTATTTGACAAGTTTGATTTCCTTGTTTATAATAGGACAGTATGTGCTTTCTGCGGAACATTGCCGACCGCGCTGAACTTATCAATTCGGAAACAAGGAGCTTTACGCTGTTATGAATGAGATAGAAAATCAGCAGGTTGCCCGGAGGCTTCAGGAGGTCTGCGAGCGCTTTCGGATTCCCGGCCGGGTCTGCGCGTACCGGCCAATCACCTCCGGAAATATCAACACCACCTATGAAGTCGTCTGCGAATCGGAGCAGGGCGGCAGGACTGTGCGGATTCCCTATATCGCCCAGAAGGTGAACCAGTATGTGTTCCAGGACCCTGTGCGCATGATGCGCAACATTGATCTGGTCACGCAGCACATTATGGAAAAGAACCAGCGGGCTGGCATCAATGACCGCCGAACCCGGCTGCATTTTCACCACACCGCAGAGGGAAAGAACTATTTCTTCACGGAGGAGGGGGACTTCTGGCGGCTGACGAACTTTGTGGAGGATTCTGTGGGGTTTGACACCACAGATGACCCCAGGGTCCTGCGCATGGTGGGGATGGCCTTTGGCAATTTCCAGGCCCAGCTCTGCGATTTTGACGCCAGTCAGCTGACGGAGATTATCCCGGACTTTCACAATACGGCCAAGCGGCTGGACACTTTTTTTGCCCATGTTGCGGAGGATTCCTGTGGCCGCTGCGGGGAGGTGGCGGAGGAGATCGCCTTCCTGCGGAGCCAGCGTCAGCGGACCAGCGTCCTCTCCCGGAAGTATGAATCCGGCGAGCTGCCCGCCCGGGTGACCCATAACGACACCAAGTCCAACAATGTTATGCTGGATAAAAATACCCTGCGACCTCTGGTGGTCATCGACCTGGATACGGTTATGCCCGGTCTGGCCGCCTACGACTTCGGGGACGCGGTGCGCTTTGCCGCGAACACTGCCAGCGAGGAGGAGAAGGACACCTCCAAGGTGTCCCTGGATCTGGAACTGTATCAGGCGTTCGCGGAGGGATATATTGCGGCGACCGCAAATTTCCTGACGAAGGAAGAGATTGACTCCATGGCTACCGGCGCAGTGACCATCACCATCGAGCTGGCCTCCCGGTTCCTGGATGACTATATTACCGGAGACAACTACTTCAAGACGGTTTATCCCGGTCAGAACCTGGTGCGGGCCCGGGGCCAGATTGCCCTTGCCAGGGATATGATCCGGAAATTTAGCCGGATGGAGCAAATTGTCCGGCGGATTGCGGAGGGCTGCTCTGATTGAATTTCAGGAACTTCTGATTCAATCGCCCTCGTTGTCAGCTCTGCCGATTGAATCAGATTTTCCTTAAATTTGCCCCGCTCTTTCAGTCAGAGCGGGGCTTTGTTTACTGGGAGGGAAGATTTCTGTGGAAGAAAAAACGATGATCCGGGATTTGACAGAGGGCGGCGTATGGAAAAAGCTCATTGTGTTTGCGCTGCCGTTTATGCTGGCGAACCTGCTGCAAACCGTTTACACCATGGTGGACGCTGTCATTGTCGGCCGTTATGTGGGGGCGGAGGCGCTGGCGGCGGTGACAAATTGCGGCACACTGAATGATTTTTATATGCTGCTGGGGATGGGCTTTGCCTCTGCCGGTCAGGTGATGATCGGCCAGTTTGTGGGAAGAAAGGACTTGAAGGCGATCAACCGAACCATCGGCACGCTGTTTACCTTCCTGTTCTGCCTGGGGATTGTGATGATGGCCGTTTGCATTTTGCTGCTGGAGCGGCAGCTCAGTTGGCTGAACATCCCCTCGGAGTCCCTGGCGGACGCCCGGAGTTATACCCTGACCTGCGCCTGCGGATTGGTCTTTATTTATGGCTACAACTGTGTCTCCAGCATTCTCCGGGGCATGGGGGATTCCAAGCGCCCGCTGATTTTTGTGGCCATCGCCTCGGTGATGAACCTGGTGCTGGATCTGCTTTTTGTCGTCAGGCTGAACCTGGGAACCTTTGGCGCTGCCCTGGCAACGGTGCTGGGGCAGGGCTTTTCCTTTGTCATCTCCATCATTTATCTGTATCGCCACAGGGCGGCCTTTGGCTTTGACTTCAGACCGGCCAGCTTTCTCCCCGGGAAGGGAATCCTGAGAATGTTGCTGCGCCTGGGGACGCCGATGGCCCTGCAGTTTTCGGCCATCACGATCTCCATGCTGTATGTGAACTCCCTGATCAACGTCTATGGCGTGGCGGCGGCGGCGGTCACCGGGGTCGGGGCCAAGCTGGAGAGCTTTCTTCGGGTTGTGGCGAACTCCATGGGAACGGCAGGCTCCGCCATGGTTGCCCAAAGCCTGGGCGCCGGAAAAAAGGAGCGGGTTCCCAAGGTGGTCAACTGCGTGCTCGTCGTGTGCCAGAGCTACGCGGTGCTGTGCTGCCTGATCATCTTCTTTTTCCCCAAGGCCGTATTCGGCCTGTTCAGCACCTCGGAGGAGGTGCTGGCCATGGCGCCCCTGTATCGGGGGGCGGCAGTCCTGACCTACCTGGGCTTTGGGCTCCGTTCGGCCTATAATTCGGTGGTCAACGGCATCGGCTTTGCCTCCCTGGGTCTGGTCAGCGGCATGATGGACGGCGTCGTGGCGAGGATCGGCCTGGCCCTGTTGTTCGGCAATTTGCTGGGCTATGGGGTTCAGGGCTTCTGGTACGGCAGCGCTCTGGCGGGCTACATCTCCGCAGCGATTGTGGGAGTCTATTATTACAGCGGAAGGTGGAAGAAGCACCGGCTCATTACCCAGCGATAACGGGCGCCCGGCTCAGGGGGCCCGGACAGATACCAAAAAGCGCCGCTTAAAAAAAGCGGCGCTTTCCGGTGTGAAGGTGAAATGTGAGAAGGTTATCAATCAGAGGCTCTGATGAACAACTAAGTGTATGATAGCATTTGGCCAGCCGTTCGTCATGGAAATTATGCTAAAGTGCAGCACACTGATTTGTGCGTTTTAACAGGATTCCAGATTGTCCGGGTCCAGCCGCACCACCTCCAGGTTGTCCCGCAGGGCGTAGGCCATGGTTTTCTGGGTGCCCCCTGCCGTCCCGTTAAAGACGGCGATGATGCGGGAGGAACGGGACACCATATACCGATCCCGCCGCAGCATACACTGGACGTCCCAGAAGGGCTGAATCACGGTTTCCAGGTCGCACTGGGCGCATAGCCGCTGATACCGCTCCCGCTGGCTGGCGGGCCAATGCTGGGCCTGCTGGGGGCAGGGGATGGCGGCCTCCAGCTTCACGTCCGGATAGCGGCTCCGGAGCTTTAAAACCGCTTCACAGAAGTACAGGTCACAGCCCATCGCCATCCCGCAGAGGAAATGGCGATAGCCGTCCTGATAGGCCCGCTCCACAGCCTGATCCAGCCAGCTTTTCACGGCCAGGCAGCGGGGGTCCCGTTCGTTATACCGCCAAGGCAGCTTGCTGGGGCGGTGGCCGGTAAAACAGCAGCATATCGCGCGATCATCTAAGGCCGACATGGGCTCATCTCCTTTCCCCCTCGCATTTTAAAGGAACCTGCGTTCAATGTCAATAGAAATCAAACAAACGTTTGATTTGCCGGTGAGGATGGTACACTTAGCCCGGCATCTCCGCCAAGCCGGAGCGGATCGCCTGCATCGCGATGGCACATTCCAGACGCTTGCGCTGCATCTCACAGCCCACCCGGGCGGGCTTGCTCAGGTCTCCGTTGGCGTTCAGGTTGGCTGCGGAGCAGCCGCCGGAGCAGTAGAATCGGGCCCAGCAGGTCTTACAGTCCTCCCGGGTGTAGATATTCAGGTTGGCGAACTTGTCCGCGATGGCGACATCGAAGGTGTTGTCAAACACATTGCCCATCTTGTACTCCGGCTTGCCCACGAACTGATGGCAGGGATAGATGTCCCCCTCCGGGGTGATGGCCACATACTCCGCCCCGGCGCCGCAGCCCCGCATCCGCTTGATGACGCAGGGGCCTTGGGACAGATCCACGTTGAAGTGGAAAAAGTTGACCTCCGGATGCTCCAGCAGATAGCGGGCCAGCTTTTCATACTCCGCTTTGATCTGGGGCAGATCCTCCTCCCGGATGGCGTAGGGGTCGTCCCTGGGGCCCACGCAGGGCTCCACAGACACGTTGGCAAAGCCCTGCTCCGCGATGTGACGGACATCGGCGGCAAAGTCCAGGTTTTGCCGGGTAAAGGTGCCCCGCAGGTAATACTCCTGATCCCCCCGATCCGCCACCAGCTTCCTGAACCGGGGCAGAATGGTGTCGTAGCTGCCGCTGCCGTTGGGGAACACCCGCATGGCGTCGTTGACCTCCTTGCGGCCATCCAGGGAGAGGACGCAGTTTTTCATCTCCCGGTTGAAGAAGGCGATGTTCTCCTCGTCCAGCAGCACCCCGTTGGTGGTCATGGTAAAGCGGAACCGCTTGCCCTTCTTTTCCTCCAGGCTGCGGGCGTACTCCACCGTCTGCTTCACCGTATCCAGGGCCATCAGCGGCTCGCCGCCGAAGAAATCCACCTCGATATTGCGGCGCTTGCCCGAATGGGCCACCACAAAGTCAATGGCGGCCCTGGCTGCCTCCGGGGGCATCAGCTTGGTGCCGGTGCCGTAGCCCCCCTGGGAGGCGAAGCAGTACTTGCAGCGCAGGTTGCAGTCGTGGGCCACATTCAGGCACAGGGCCTTGATCGGGGCCCCCTCCTGTACGGCGTCCGCCGGGTCAATATAGTCGTCCTCCGAGAACAGCAGGCCGCTGTCCCGCAGTTCCAGGAGCTCCCCCCAGGCTTCGTCCAGCTCGGCGGGGTCATACCGGCTCAGCCGGGCTTTCACCGCTTCCGGGCAGGCATCCTCCATCGGAGGCCGGATCTGCTCCAGCAGGTCCGCCAGCATCTGATCCAGCACATGAACCGCGCCGCTGTTGACATCCACAGCCACATAAACGCCCAGGGCGGTAAAGGTATGAACCATAACGGTTTCTCCTCTCGTAGTTTCGGGCGGATTTCGCCCGGATCTCATTCCCTTTGGGATCTGCGCAAGAAAAAGGTGGACAAACGTCCACCGTCATCGCAGACCCCGCCATCCGGCTCCGCGTAAAAGCCCAGGCAGGCAGAAATGCCCGTCTGGGCTAAAATAACGCATGGGGATC
>CAYSNK010000033.1:11612-12690 GCA_964432375.1 uncultured Oscillospiraceae bacterium
GTGTTTTCGCACTTCTGGTTGGCAACCGTGCAGGAAGTCTTGCAGGCAGACTGGCAGGAAGTCTGGCACTCGCCGCAGCCGCCCTTGCAGGCGCTGTTTTTCAGGGTGGCGCCGTTCAAAGTCCGGATATGCTTCATATTGAATCTCCTCCTCCGTTAGATATGTGCTACTATTGTATCACAGGGAGAGGGTAATTTCAATCATTTTCGGCTTTTTTTCGGGCGGGAGGCGAAAACTCCGGCCAGGAGCCCGCCCGCCAGCCCCGCCGCCAGGTGGCGCAGGGCCACCCCGGTGTCCGGTTCGCCGCCGCTGGCCCCGCCGATCACCAGCCAGACCAGGAACCACCCCGCCGCCGCAGCCAGGGCCACAGGCAGCTTCCGGCGCCTCCCCAGGCCGGCCGCCGCCGCCCCTCCGACCAGGCAGCTCAGGGCGCAGACCGCCAGGGCCGGCCCCTCCGCCCCCAGCTCCAGCCGGAGGCAGACCGCCGCCGCCCCGCACATCAGGCCCAGGGAGGCGGCCCAGGCCACGCAAATCCCGATCAAAATCACCGGAAGAAGCCGTTCCGTTCCCCATTGTTTCCGTTTTTCCACAGGCGATCCCTCCCCGTAAGCTGGGGCGGCGAGGGCAGAGCAGCGCCCTCTCCGCACCGGTTCACTGGGAATCTATGCGAAGAGGGCCCTTTTCATGCAGGTTTACTTTGTGTTCTCCTGGGTCTGAACTCCCTTGTTGGCAACCGCCCACTTGGTCACTTCCAGACGGACGCGATCCGCGCCGGTTTCGATGACGATGGAGTTTTCCTTCACCGCGCAAATCGTGCCGATAATGCCGCCGATGGTGGTGATCTCATCCCCCACGGCCAGGCTGTTGCGCATATTCGCGGCTTCTTTCTTCCGCTTGTTCTCCGGGCGGATGAGCATGAAGTAGAAAATCGCGATCAGGACAACCACCATGATAATTGTTGAAAGTACACTGGAATCCATTTGGAAAAATCCCTCCACTAACATAATATAGGTGTATTATATCGTTCTTTTTCCCCTTTTGCAAGGGTTCCCCAAAAAATCCTCCCGTTTTTTTCCGC
>CAYSNK010000034.1:0-2112 GCA_964432375.1 uncultured Oscillospiraceae bacterium
GGGTTTCCCCTTGCCGCCCGACAGACAGCGGCGAACGATTCTGCGGCGCTCAAGACCCCTCTCTCTATTTCCCTATCATTATACACGAAAACGGGCAAAAAGCAAAGGGGGAAGTTTTCTCATAAAATTGAAAAACCCGCGCAACCGGCGAGGAAATTTTGCGTCATATCAAATAGGAGGCGATAAAAATGAAAAAAGTTCTCACACTGATTCTCACACTGATCCTGGCCTGCTCCCTGTTTGGCTGCGGAAGCAGCTCCGGGGCAAGCGATGCCGCGTCCAGCAGTCAATCGACAGTGACGGCCACCGAGGAGGCGGAATCTCCCGGGGAATACGCCCTCGATTTCAGCGAAACGGAATCCTCCGCCCCGCAGTCCTCCATCTACCAGAAGAGCGACGTGAAGCTGATCCGCAATGCGTCCCTCTATATGGAGGCCACCGACCTGGATCATGCCTGCGAAGCTCTGGAAAATCTGGTGGCCGCCATGGGCGGCTATCTGGAGTATTCCGACGTTTACCAGGGCGGCTATGATTCCTATTCCTACCGCTACGCAAGCTACACAGCCCGAATCCCCAGCGCCCAGTATGAGGCGTTCCTTTCCTCTCTCAGCGATGAATCGGTCTGCCATCTGGTCAGCAAAAGCGAGTCCACAGAAAATGTGGGCCAGCAGTACGCGGATATTGAGGCCCATCTGGAAATGCTGAACACCAAGCTGGAGCGGCTCAACGCGCTGCTGGCGGAGGCGGTGAACATGACGGACATCATCTCCCTGGAGGACGAAATCACCAGCACAGAATATGAAATTGCGTCCTATTCCTCCTCCCTGAATACCTATGACAACCTGATTGATTACTCCACGTTTACCATATCCATCGACGAGGTACGGACCCTGACGCCGGTGGAGGAGCCCTCCTTCGGCTCCCGCCTGCTGACCGCCTTTGTGGATGGGTGCGGAAACTTCCTGACGGGGCTGCAAAACCTGCTGGTCTGGGTCTCCGGCCATGTGCTGGGACTGGTTCTCCTGGCGGCCATTGTTGTGGCGGTGGCCGTACTCCTGCGCAAACGCAGGAGGAAGTCAAAGCCCGCCGCGCATACGGAACCGAAGTCAGAGGGGAAATGATCCGGGGAAGCTCTGAACATACACGTCATCGGCGCTTTGCCCCGCATCAAGGCCGGGTCTGTAAATTTTAGAAAATTTTCATGGAATTTTGCGGGAAGTGGTGTATAATAGGACAAAATCCCCTGTCGGGTCCCGACTTCTGTCCCCCCACAGGCTTCCAAATAGAGAAAAAAAAGGATGGCCGCTTATGAATGCAACCACACAGCCCAGCGCTCCGGATCTTGCACCCTTCCCCGATCCCCATACCCAGCCAAAGGCCCCGCGGCCCAGGCGGTTGTCCCTGCAAAGCATCTGGCCGTCCCTGGCCTTTTTCCTGGCCAGTATCCCCTTTTTGGAGGCACTCCTGCGGGTTGCCAACAGCTCTCTCCATCTGATCGGCGCGGGCTTTTTCCGCTCCCTGCTCTCCGGCGCGGCGCTGGGCGCTCTGATCTGGCTCGTTGCCACGGCCATCCCCAGTCACAAATGGGCCTGCCGGGTGACCGCCCTGATTTACCTGGTGATCGGCATCCTCTTTATCGCGGAGTGCTGCTGTCAGGATTTCTTTGGGACCTATTATCAGATCTCTTTCCTGTTCAGTATGACCGGCGAGGTGGCCGGGAACTTTCTCGGCACCGCTTTGGGCGTGATCGTCAGACACCTCTGGTTTTTCCCCTTTGCCCTGGCCCCGGCGATCCTGACGCTGGTCTTTGGGTATAAACTGGTTCCCCATTTCAGGCGGAAGCAGCAGTCCAGAAAAAACAAGCTGCTGATCGCCCAGGCGCTGCTTTTCGTTGCCCTTCAGCTCCTGGCTCTGCTCGTCTGTCACATCGGCTTTGACCGGCGGTACGCCACGGTGGACTATTCCGCGAACAGCGCCATCCCCCGCTTTGGCCTGGTGAACACCATCCGGCTGGAATTTCACTACAAGATATTCGGCCAGCCGGAAATGGAGCTGAGCGGTGACCCCGCCGCCCCGGAAGAAACGGCGGACACAGCCGGCGCCGGGGAATCC
>CAYSNK010000034.1:2212-3580 GCA_964432375.1 uncultured Oscillospiraceae bacterium
GCCGCCGATACGGACTCCACCCTGCAATCCATGGATGAATACTTCTCCTCCCAGACCCCTACAAAGCAAAACCAGTATACCGGCCTCTTCAAGGACAAGAATCTGATCATGCTGACAGCGGAATCCTTCTCCTATGTGGTGATAGACAAGGAGCGCACTCCCGCGCTCTATGAGCTGGCCAACAACGGCTTCGTCTTTACAAATTATTACCAGCCCGACTGGTCCCAATCCACCACCGGCGGGGAATACGCGGCCATGACCGGCCTGGTTCCCACCTGGATCAACGGGAAAACCTCATTCAAAGTCAGCTCAACCAAGGCCATGCCCTTTGGCCTTGGGTGGATGTTCCGTTCCCTGGGCTATACCTCCACCGCCTATCACAACAACACCTATTCCTACTACGGGCGCAGTGAGACCCACCCCAATCTGGGCTATGACTATTACGGCTTCGGCAATGGCCTGGAGCTGGAAAGCTCCGGCTCCTGGCCCGCTTCCGACCTAGAAATGCTGCAGGCCACCATCGGCGAGCAGATCGAAAACTATGTGAAGGACGGCACCCTTTTCCACACCTATTACATGACGGTCTCCGGCCACTGTGACTACGGCTTCAGCGTGAACGCCATGTCCAAGAAAAACCAGGACGCTGTCTCTGATCTGGATTATTCCGAGCCGGCGCTGGCTTTCCTGGCCGCCCAGATGGAGCTGGAATATGCCCTGGAGTACCTGCTGGACGAGCTGGAGGCCGCCGGGATCGCCGACGACACGGTGATCGTCCTGACTGCGGATCATTTCCCCTACGCCCTGAGCGAGGATTACGACAGCGATTATTACATTGAACTGACCGGCATTGACGACAGCGAGAATCTGACCTCCCGGTATCGGAACACCCTGATCCTCTGGAGCGGCTCCATAGAAGAACCCATCCAGGTGGATGTCCCCTGCTCCGCCATCGACATTGTGCCCACGCTGCTGAACCTCTTCGGAATGGAATACGACTCCCGCCTGCTGTCCGGCAGGGACATCCTTGCGCCGGATGTCGAGCCGGGGGTGGTGGACTCCAGCATGAAGATCGTGCCCTTTGTGGATTTCGGCTACGGATGCAGCTGGATCACGGCGGCAGGCACCTACGAGGCTTACACCAAGACCTTTACGCCAAACCCGGGCGTGACCGTAAGCGAGGATTATGTCTCCAAAGTCAACGCCCTGGTGCAGAACAAGGAGACTTATGCCAAATACCTGGTTTCGGAAAACTATTATCAGCACGTTTTTCCGGACTGGGACGGCGGCTTCTGACCGTCAAAGCAAGTGAAGAAAGAGTATGAGAGGGCCGCGTTTGCGGCCCTCTCAACGCAGGGGATTGATTCAGGG
>CAYSNK010000034.1:3680-12528 GCA_964432375.1 uncultured Oscillospiraceae bacterium
AGGGAAATCAGCACAAACGCGATGACAGTCAGGGCAGCCAGGACGCCGTAGGCGACGCTGTAGCTTGTGCTGCGGCCAATGATGCCCACCAGGGAAACGCCCAGCGCGCCCACCGAGGCCACCATGGGCTTCAAAACCTTATAAGCCATGGGGAAGTCATAGCGGCCCCAGATGCTGTTGGTCAGGGAAACCAGGTAGTTGGACGCGCCGCCCAGCATGATTGCCAGGAACGGCAGAGAGATATAATTGCACACGCGTACCGGGATCAGGTTCAGAACAATGGCAACAATGGCAACCACCATGGTGATCTGGATGGCTTTCTTGGGGCCAACCTTGGCGTCCAGCAGGCCGCAGCCCACGCTGCCCAGGCAGGCCAGGATACCGGCAATGGCCAGCATGGTCAGGATCTCCGGCATCTCATAGCCGGACTGCATCATCCGGGGGACAAAGTTTGTCATAATGCCCAGGCTCAGCAGCTCCATTACCCCCAAAGACAGGGCCATCAGCCAGACCTTCCCGGTTTTCAGCAGCTTTCCGGGCGTCCAGGTGGAGGTTTTCATATATTCCAGACCGATGCGCAGCTCCTCCTGCGCCTGTTCGTTGTCAAACTTGTGGTTGTTGTCCGGAAATGCCCCGGCCTGCTCCGGATAGTCCCGGATAAACACCGCCACGATGATGCACAGCAGGGCGGAAACTACGCCATAGACCGTATACAGGACCGCAGGGGAACCATGGCCAATGCCCACCATCGCCCCGGCGAAATTCGCGGTGACCGCTGCGGACAGGGGGAAGCCGACAGTGACCCAGCCCATGGCCAAGCCCTTTTTCCGGGGGAACCAGTTGGAAATCACGTTCAGGCTGGCGATGTAGGCAAAGCCCATGCCGCCAACGCTGGCAACCGCCAGGCAGATGAAATAGACGACCGTGCTGGAAGCGCGGCCCCAGACGAAGCAAGCTACGGCTGTGATGGCCAGGGACGCGGCCCAGGCGAAGCGAATGTTGATTTTCTTGGAGATCACGCCCCACATGACGGCGCCGGCCACGGCGATCCAGGCGGTGACGGTGGAAAACGCATACAGAAGATTCGTGCTCCATCCGTTTATCCCCGCGAACACGTCGATGGTGACATTCAGCGAGTCATTGATCAGCGAGCTGTCCAGCAGGATGCACAGGAATGTAATGAGGATGACAAACCAGCCCTTTCCGCCAAAATTGCTTTTGGTCATGCTGATATCCTTTTCCAGTTTTTTCTCACTCATAATAATTGCCTCGATTCCTTTCACATTTCTTTTTTCACATTTCTTTTTTCACATTTCATGTTTCACTTTGCAGGGGGTTTGCGGGAGTGCGAGGGAAAGGGGGCGGGGGCAGGGCGCGCCTAGGGCAGTACCCTGCCCCCTGGAGGGATTAGAAATGGCGCTTACAGATTGATGGCCGCGTAATAGGCTTCCTTGGTTGCCCACTCGATGGTGCGGGCACGGACGCAGTCGCCGATCTCGGAGATCTCCGCGTCGCAGGCAAAGAAGGTATCCGCTTCGGCACTCTTGGGACGCATCCCGGCGGACAGCACCACGCTGTCGGCGGTGATGGTCTCTTCCTTGCCGTCCTTGAGATAGGTCACGCTGTTGGCGGTGATCGCGGTGCAGCGGGCGCCGGTCAGCGTGACAAAGTTGGGCTCCGCCGCGATCTCGGTCATCAGCTCATTGCGGCCGGTGGTGGAGGCGTCGGGCGCCAGGTCGGGCTGCATCTCAACCACAGTGGTTCGCTTGCCCAGCTTTGCGTAATGGAGGGCAGTCTCGCAGCCCACCTGTCCGCCGCCGATGACGATGACGGAGCTGCCCAGCTCTTCCTCGCGGCCCAGGGTGTAGATGGATGGCTTGACCTGCTCCGCGCCGGGAACGGGCGGGATCAGGGGCTCCGCGCCGATGGCCACGATCACGGCGTCATAGCCCTCCATCATTTCGGGGTCAGCCTTGGTGTTCAGAACCACCTTGATGGCGTTCTTTTCCACCTGGGCAATCAGCCAGTTCATATAATCCTTGACCGGGTATTTAAAGGAGAAGTAGCCGGCATAGTGCAGCATACCGCCCAGCTTCCCGCTGGCCTCAAACAGGGTAACCTCGTGGCCCCGCTGGGCCGCAACCAGGGCCGCTTTCATACCGGCAGGGCCGCCGCCCACCACGGCAACTCGCTTTACCCGCTCAACCGGCTGAATCATCTTGCCGATGTTGTTCTCCAAACCGGCGGTGGGGTTCACGGCGCACTGGAAATGATGGCCGTAGACCGTGGAGTCGTGGCAGCGCATACACTTGATGCAGGGCACAACGTCCTCTCCCCTGCCCGCCTTGCCTTTCTTAATCAGCTGGGGATCTGCGATCAGGGCCCGGGCCATGGTGACAAGGTCTGCCTTGCCGTCGGCCAGAATGGATTCGGCGGAGTCTACGCTGTCAACAGCACCCAGGGTGACGATGGGCACATGGATCTTGCCGGACTTTTTGAAATATTCCGCCGCAAAGACGTTGGGCATCTTGGGGCGGAAGCCGCAGGGATGAACCCAGGTCATGTATTTGGGGTTGTGCATACCGGCGGAAACCTGCAGGATATCCAAATGATCCTGGATCAGCTCCGCGATCCTCAGACCCTCCTCCAGGTCGATGCCGCCCTCCTCAAATTCGGTGCCGGAAACGCGAACCTCGATCAGCAGCCGGCGGCCCACCCGGGCGCGGATGGCGTCCAGGATCTCGATCAGATAGCGGCAGCGGTTTTCCGTGGAGCCGCCGTACTCATCGGTGCGCCGGTTGGTCAGGGGGGAAAGGAATTGGGCCAGGGGCACGGAATGGCCGGAGTGGATCAGAATGGCGTCAAAGCCGCAGTCCGCCAGCGCGACGGCTGCCTCCACCCAGTCGTTTTTAAACTCCTCCATGGCCTCCCGGGTGATCTCGTGACCGCCGGGGCCGCCCATGATGGAGCAGCCGTCGGAAACCGTAAAGCCCATGGGGAAAATGCCGATCAGCTCCATGGAAACCTTCGCGCCATAGAAGTGAACCCGCTCCACCAGCTCCATCAGCTTGTTGCGATGGTTGTTGTCCCGGGTGTCCCAGGCGCAGTTGTGGCCGTCATCGGAGACATCGGCGCCAACCTTGACCCCGGCCACCGTGACCATACCCACGCCGGCCCGGGCCCGCTCCTCGAAGAACGCGATGGCGTCATCACTGGGGTACAGCTCACCGGTAGACATGGAGTGCATGGTAGAGGGTGCGGAGACAATGCGGTTCTTTAACACAACGTTGCCGATGCGGATCGGCTTCATCACATTGGGAAATTTTCTGGACATTGCTTCTCCCTCCTCACAGGCTGGGATCGATCAGCATCTTGATCTGGCCCCGGCGGTTGGCGGCAAAGACCTTCTCCACACATTCATCCAGGGAGACGACGCCGGTGACCATCCCGGGGAAGCTCAGCTTGCCGGCCGCCACCATCTCCAGATAGATCTTGACATCCCGCTCCGTATAGGTAAAGGAGAACTGGAAGCTGGGCTCGAAGATGGAGAAGGAGCCGGGAACCAGGCTGCTCATGGGCTCCTGGATGGTGCCGATGACGCAGACCTGCCCGCCGGGCTTGACGCAGGAATAAACGCAGTTGCTCATGGACGCCATATTGCCGGCGCACTCATAGGCCACGTCTGCCCCCACATCGGTGCCGAAGATCCGCTTGATCTCGCCGGCCAGATCCTCGCACTCCTTGGAATTGATAAAGTAATCCGCGCCATAGGCTTTGATGGTCGGCTCCTTGGAGGAGGTGGTGCCCAGGGCAATGATCTTGTTTGCGCCTGCCGCCTTCAGGATTTGAATGGCCGCAAGGCCGATCGGGCCGGTGCCGGAGACCACAACATTGTCGCCAAACTTGAACGCGGAATTGCGCACGCCATGGAGGGAAACGCAGATGACGTCAAAGAGGACGGCGTCCTTAAAATCCACGCCCTCGGGCACGGGGACGATCATGGTGTGGGCCACGTCGTGAACCAGCAGATACTTGGCGTATCCGCCGTCATACTGGCCCAGGCCGGCGGTGCGGGGGAAGCCATGCAGACAGATATTGGTTCTGCCCTCCTTGCAGGGGGTGCAGTCCTCGGCGCAGTGGCTGGGAGGCCCGCAGAGGACGCGATCCCCCACCTTGAACTTGGTTACCCCCTCCCCTACTTCCACAACGGTGCCGCAGTTCTCGTGTCCCAGCACCAGGGGCATCTTGCAGAAGGGCGGAACCATGCCGCTCTTATAGAACTCGATATCCGTGCCGCAAATTCCAACATAGGCGATCTCCACCAGCATCTGGCCGGGGCCTACCTTGGGGACAGGGACCTCTTCAATCCGCAGATCACCCTTACCGTAAAATACGCCAGCTTTCATCAAAATTCTTCCTTTCTCATTCAAATAGGCGATCAGGCGTTCCCGGGAACGGAGGACTGAATAAACTCCATGTACTTCTTCTTGCGGAGCTTCATTTCCGCCGAGGCCAGCTTTGCCCGGGAGTCGCGCTCGTTATTCTGGATGTCATCCCCATGGATAAATTTGCCGGAGATGGTGTCGTGGGCGTGGGGCAGGGTCTCCTCCGGGAATGTGAAGGAATACTTGCCGCCGGATACCTCAATTTTCCCCTCCAGGCCGCAGAGACAGCAGATCGCCTTACCGTCCTCCTGAAGATAGAAGTTCTTGGAATGGCAATGGGGACAGATGCCGGTGTCGCCCTTATAGTCCTGGCCAAACACGCCCACGGGAGGCACAAAGGTGCCGTCTGCCACCGCTTTGGCGGCATTGGCGGTGTCAACGCCAATCTGATGGGCCTTCGCCAGATATTCATCGTTGACCATGATGCCCAGGGACCACTGGAAGTAATCATTGTGGATGATCGACCACTTGGGGGTCAGGGCCTGGGTCGCGCAGTCGGCCTGCACCCGGGTAGCCCAGTCAGAGCCGCCCACCGCCATATAGGAAACGACTTTCTCAGACAGATACTTGGGATCAATGGGTTTGCCGCCGTGTTCCTCCGCAATTTTCTGGGCGATCATCAGATTGCCCCGATCCATACGGGGGCCAAACCGGTCCATGGTGGTATGGAAGAGGCCGCTGGCGCATTTCTCAAAGATGGGGGTGGAGATGACCAGGCCGTCCGCCTCAAACATCTTATCCGCCAGCCACTGGAAATCGTCCTTCAGCACACAGGCATTGCCCTTGCCGGAGAACAGCCCCATGACGCAGGCTTTGCAGCCGGTGCAGTGCTTGATATTCAGCTTATTCGCGTTGATAAACTCAATCTCAGCGCCTGCCTCCTGCGCACCCATCAAGGCTTCCTTCACCATGGTGTCATTGCCGCCGTTGACAGTACCGTAGGACACACCTAAAACTTTCATCGTATTTACCTCCTTGATAACCTTTCATTTTCTGCATACACTTCGATCTCACAAGCTGAATATAACAGATTGTCAACAAATTGACAAATATCCAAATGGGACAGTTTGATACCTGAAACGGAATATTTTCGTTTTCTCTTTGTACACTTCCCACAAAATTCTTGCCTTAAAATTGCGGATATGCTAAAATGGAATCAATTCATCCGAAAGGGGTATGGATATGAATATTTTAAAGATGCGCTATTTTGTGGAAGTGGCGAAATGCGGCAGCTTTTCCGAGGCGGCCCGCCGCCTTTACACGGCGCAGCCAAACCTCTCCAAGCAGATCGCCCAGTTGGAGCAGGAGCTGGGGTTTTCCCTGTTTACCCGCAGACATCGAACCATTCAGCTGACCCCCGCCGGAGAATTTCTCTACGAACGCTGGAAAGAGGTTCCGGATCATATCACGGACGACATCGATCAGGCCCGGGCGCTGGCCAACCAAAGTGAATCCGTCTGCATCGGCGTACTGGAGGGGCAGGATTTAAATGACGTGCTCCACGCCCGGCTTGGCATTGTGTCCACCCTCTATCCCCAGCTGAATATCACGTTGGAGCGCAACTCCTACCAGAATCTGCGCAGCGGGCTGCGCTCCCATCATTATGACCTCATCATTACGCTGAGCTTCGACGTGGAAGAGGAATCGGATTTCCTGCTCTATTCCCTCTATGAAAAGGTGCCTGCTGTCGCCATGCTCAAGACCCACCCCCTGGCGCGGAAAGCGGATCTCTCCATCGAAGATTTGAAAGATGAGAAATTTGTGGTGATCTCCGAGCAGGAATCCCCCGGCGGTTACCGCAAGCTCATCGAAAGCTGTGCCGCCAGCGGTTTTTCTCCCAACATTGTCCGCAGCCCCCGCTCTCTGGAATCCCTCCTCCTCTGCGTTGAGGTGGGCATGGGGATTGCCATGCTGGATCAGAACACCCGTCTGGAACTGAGCCCCCAGGTAATCACCATCCCCCAGGCTGCGGAGCCCATGGCTGTGGTCGCCGTCATTCCCGACACGGAACAGCGGCCCTTGATCCTGGATATTGTCAGGATTCTGACGAAGAAATCGTAGTGCCTTTTCTTTTCCGCCGGGGAAACGCAATTACCCAATTTCGGCTTATTGAATTTCACGTTTTTTAAAAAAGACGATAGACATATTCCAGGAAAGAATATAGATCCCAATTCCAACAACAGCAAGTATGGTCAATAGCAAGTAGGGTTTGATTTCCCCCGCAAGCGGGCCTCTGAAGAGGCCGGATGCCACAGGAATCGCGCCGCACGCAAAGCCAATCATCACATAGTAGGCGATTCTCCCTTTTTCTACACCCAGTTTGAAAAGAAACGGAAGCGCTATGGAGGTTGTGAGTATTGATACAATCAGCATCAATAACATCAGGGCGGCAAAATCTCCGGGAATAAACTCGCCGGATCGGATCATTTTTGCTGCCTGCCCCACTCCCGTAACAACCAGCATTGTCAGTTGTGCAAGCAGCCCGATGAAGTATTTTCCGGAAACGACCTGCGCTTTTGTATAGGGCATTGTTTCGCTATACTGCATCCATCTGCTGCGCTCATCATACCCCAGCAGATTTGCAGGGATCATGCCGCATAATGCGCAGGGATAGAATACAAAGAACAGATTGTCATCGCTCACAAGAGAGACTGCGATGAAAACAGCGGCAATGAGAAGATAGGCCCTGCAATACTTTTTCATCATATACCAATCCTTTAAGAGAAGTCCCTTCATGTTATTCCATCTCCTTTACCATAAATACAAAAAGCTCCTCGATGCTGATCGGGCTGATTCTGATGCCCGAGGGAACCGCCTTTCTCCGCACCATTGCTTCGGCCCCATAATGATTTTCTTTCTGATACCTGACGGCTTCCGGCGGGAGCGCCCGCAGCTCCTCCGCCGTGCAGTGAACCAGACCATATTCCGCCAATAATTGATCCTTTTCTTCGCAAAGCAGAAGCTTCCCTTGATGCAGAAACGCGATATAATCGCAGAGCTTTTCAAGATCGCTGACGATGTGAGAAGAAATGAGAATCGAATGGCTCTCATCTCTTGTGAAATCGCGGAACATCTCAACAACCTCATCACGAACCATCGGATCAAGCCCCGATGTGGCTTCGTCCAGGATCAGGAGTTTGCTGTTGTGGGACATCGCAATGGCAATGCCCAGCTTCATCTTCATCCCCCGGGAGAACTCTTTGAACTGCTTGTGATCCGGCAGCGCAAGTTTCTGTACCAAACGGGCATATTCGGCGTCATCCCAATTCCGGAACGAGTGCCTCATCACGTTTCCGACCTGCCAGACGGTCAGGCATTCCGGAATCCCTACCTCATCCAGAACAACGCCGATCTCCTCTTTTGTCCGTTCCATGTCAGCCCCGTTGTCTTTTCCGAGGATGGTTATGCTGCCGCTATCCTTATGGATCATATCCAGTATGAGCTTGATCGTGGTGCTTTTCCCGGCACCATTTTCACCAATCAGGCCCATAATACATCCGCCCGGCAGCGTTAGATTCAAGTGATCCAGCGTAAAGCCGGGATATGTTTTTGTCAGATTTCTGATTTCCAGCGCGTTCATCCTAGTCCCTCCAGACCGAAATTAACCATTTCTATAATATCCTGTCTGCTCAAATTGCAGGAAGCGGCGAGTCTGACGATCTCATCTATATGTTCTTCGATCCTTTTCAGGTTTTCTTCCCGCAGCAGTTCCACATTTTTTGGGGCCACATAGCACCCTTTTGCGGGTAACGTGTAAATAAAGCCCTCCTTTTCCAGTTCTTCATACGCGCGCTTGGTCGTGATAAAGCTGATGCGAAGATCCTTTGCAAGCCCGCGGATGGACGGCAGCAATTCATCCTGCTTTAACGCGCCGCTGATAATCTGATTTTTGATCTGAGAATAGATCTGATCGTAAATCGGCGTTCCGCTCTTATTGTCAATCAAAATATTCAAGTCATCACCACTTGTTAATTCTGTATATAATCATTATATACAGTTAGGCTGACGGTGTCAATAGAGTTCGCAAAAAATCGCCTGCGGGATCTCTTCCGCAGGCGGCGTAACATTAAAATGGGGCGGACGCAATTCCCTGCGTCCGCCCCGGTCATGATCAGATCAGGACACTGCCGCTGTGACAAAAGGCAATGCCGGATGATGGAAAATTACAGGTCGCTGTGTTCGCTGGTGCCCTTCCACTTGCCCTCGGAAAGATCCTTGACGATGATGTCATACTTCTTATCCAGGTCGAACAGGATCAGGCAGACAATACCGATCACGGTGGTGATCAGCGGGACCCAGGTGTAGGCCCAGCCCAAGGCTGTGATGGCGGAGGCAGAAGTGGGGTCGGCATCGAAGTTGCCGGCGCCGAGAATCCAGCCCAGGGCAGCGGTGCCGATGCCGGA
>CAYSNK010000035.1:0-12409 GCA_964432375.1 uncultured Oscillospiraceae bacterium
GACTCCGCCCAGATCGACCTGATCGTTTCGGACTCCGACTTTATGACCGGCATCTACCGAAATTCCTTCTGGTACGACGGTCAGGTGGAGAAATTCGGCTCCCCCAGAAACGATCTGCTGACCCGCCGGGACCCGGAACTCTGCCGGGCGGTTCGCCGGAGGTTCGGCCTGCCGGAGGATCGGAAAATCGTCCTCTACGCCCCCACCTTCCGGGCGGATCACTCCCTGGAGCCGTACAGCCTGGATTATCCGAGGCTGCGCCGGGCCTGCGAGAGGCGGTTTGGGGGCCGGTTCGCCGTGCTGATCCGCCTCCACCCCAATGTGATGGAGCTGGCCGCCAACCTGACCTTTGACGGGGAAACCACCTTCGATGCCTCCCCCTATCCGGATATGCAGGAGCTGCTGGCCGCCTCGGACGTGGTGATCTCCGACTACTCCTCCCTGATGTTTGACTTTATGCTGACCCGCCGCCCCTGCTTCCAGTTTGCCACGGATATCAGCGCCTATCGCAATGACCGGAACTTCTATTTCCCCCTGGATCAGCTCCCCTTCGGCCTGGCGGAGAACAATGACCAGATGGAGCAGTTGATCGTGGGCTTTGACAACGATTCCTACCAAAAGCGGCTGAACCAGTTCCGGGAGCAGGTGGGCCTGTGTGCCGACGGACACGGGGCGGAGCGCTGCGCCGATTGGATCTTGGCCCGGCTGGGCTGAGCGGGGAAAAGGAGATTGTTTCATGTCTGAATTTTTGCTGAGCTTTGCCGAGCACGAGGCCGCCCTGAAAACCATACTGGTCATCGCCCTGGTGCTGATTGCGGCGGGGATTCTGCTGCGGTTCCTCTGCCACGCCATCGCGGGGATGCCCCGGGCGGCCAGCGCCTGCCTCGCCATCCTGGTGATCTATCTGCTCTCCCTCTGCCTCATGGGGGAGCAGGGCCGGGGCGGTTCGTTCCTGGGCGCCCTGCCCTTTCTCGGGGAGGCGGCGGACTATCCCGGGGTCTGCGCCCTGATGAAAACCGACTTCGACAGCTTTTTCACGGAGCTTTCCAAGCTCTTTGTGATGGCCTTCTTTGTCAACCTGGCCCAGGATTTGCTCATCCGCCGGCGGGAGCGCAATTTCTTCCTCTGGCTGCTGCTGGAGGGAATCGTGGCTGCCGGGGCCCTGCTGGTCAATTACGGCACGGACTACCTCCTTCGCACCTATCTGCCCCAGGGCTTTGCAGACTGGCTGCCGGTGGTGGTGTTCTGCGTGATCGGCGTGCTGCTGATCCTGGCCCTGCTCAAGCTGATCTTCCGCCTGCTCAACCCGATCCTGGGCTTTGTGCTGGGCTTTTTCTCCGGGAACATGGTGGGGCGGACGCTGACCAAGGGACTCCTCTCCACCGCCCTCCTGACCGCCGTGGCTGCGGCGACAGACCGGCTGGGGTACGGCTCCGCCCTGTTCCGCCTGACCCTGAGCGTAGAGACGCTGCTCCCCGCAGTGGCGGTGCTGATTCTTCTCTGGTATCTGGTGTGGCGGGTGCTGTGCTGACCCGCCGGGCGGGTACGGGCCTTTCATCCGCCGGAACGTGCGCGCACCGGGCGCACATCAAAATGAGCGCCGCCCAATGCCCGGCGGCGCTCTTTATCTCCTCATGCCCTGTCCAGCAGGGCCGCCATATCCGGGGGCAGCGGGGCTTTCCAGGCCATTCGCTCCCCCGTCACCGGATGGGTCAGCTCCAGCTCCGCCGAGTGGAGGGCCGGGCGGTCGATCAGGCCGGGCTCCTCCCGGCCATAGAGGAAATCCCCTGCCAGCGGGTGGCCCAGCCAGGCGAGGTGTACCCGGATCTGGTGGGTCCGGCCGGTTTCCAGCTCCAGCTTCACCAGGGAGCGGCCATTCGCCGTCCTCAAAGTCTGATAGCGGGTGACGGCGGCATCTCCGCCCGGGCGAACCTGCCGCTTCACAATAGAGTCCTCACAGCGGCCCACGGGCTGGTCAATCACTCCCGCCGGGGGCTGCGGCGTCCCCTCACAGACAGCCAGATACCGCCGGACAAAGTCGTTGCTGTGAAGCTGTAACCGCAGCCTGTCCTGGGCAAAGGGGTGTTTGGCGGCGACGATCAGGCCGCTGGTCCCCTTATCCAGCCGGTGAACCGGGTGCAGTGCCGCCGGTTCCCCCTGCTGGCGGTAATGCCACAGGAGGAAATTGCCCAGAGTGTCTCCATAATGCCCCGGCCCGGGGTGGACGGGAACCCCGGCCTCCTTGTTGACCACGATGATATCCCGATCCTCATAGAGGATATCCAGGGGCCCCTCCGTCGCCGGGAACTCCTGGGAGGGGGCGGGGTCGCTGAGCAGCACATCCAGCACCTGCCCGGCCCGAACGGGCTGGTTGGCCAGGGCCCGCCGGCCCTCCAGCAGAATCCCGTCCGGGAGCCATTTGATGCGCCGGAGGACTGTCCCGCTCATGCCTACCTTATAGCGGAGCACGCTGGAAACCCGCATCCCCTCCCAGTCCGGGCGGATCTCCACCCGCAGCCGCCTCGGGTTTTGAATGTCCATTTTCGCTCCCCTCCTTCCTGCATCAGTGTAGGCGGAAATGGCGGTTTCGTCAAGTTTTTTTCGGCGGGGCATCCCCCGCTCGACTTTTTCCGGAATCCTGATATAATAGCAGTGAGACAGACGCGTGGTATGGAGAAAGGAGATCCCTATGATTCAAACTGTCAAGGTGCGCGGCGTGGAGCTGGGCGCCGGTGTTCCGAAGATCTGCGTCCCCATCGTGGGCAGAACCCGGGAGGAAATTCTGGCCCAGGCCGGGCAGTTTTCCGCCCTCCCCGCCGATGTATGCGAATGGCGCTGCGACTGGTATGAGGATATTTCCTCCCGGGACAGTACGCTGGACACTCTGGCCGGCCTCCGGGCCGCCCTGGGCAACGTCCCCCTGCTGATGACCTTCCGCACCGCCGCCGAAGGGGGCGAAAGGGACATCCGGCCCGGGGACTATGTTTCTCTGCTCTGCGGCGCCGCTGGCTCCGGCCTGGTGGATTTGCTGGATGTGGAGCTGTTCCTGGGGGACGACATTTTCTCCCGTATCCTGACCTGCGCCCATGAAAACCAGGTGAAGGTCATCGCTTCCAACCACGATTTTCACGCCACCCCCGCTAAGGAGGAGCTTCTTGCCCGTCTGCGCCGGATGCAGAGCCTGGGGGCGGACATCGCCAAGATCGCCGTGATGCCCACCTGCTCCGCAGATGTCCTCACCCTGCTGGACGCCACCTGCACCATGCGGGACCGGTACGCCCATATCCCTTTGATCACCATGTCCATGTCCGGCGCAGGCGTTATCAGCCGTCTGGCCGGAGAGGAGTTCGGCTCCGCCATGACCTTTGGCGCCGCCTCCGCCGCCTCCGCCCCCGGTCAGATCGGCGTGGAAAAGCTGGCCGGTGTGCTGCGTCTGCTGCATGAATGCAGATAACAGGGAGTTTACCGCAATGAAAATCATCGATGCCCACTTTCATATTTTTCCCTCCTCCGACTTCGGCACCCGGCGCCTCCATCAGGTGGGCCACGAGCCCGGCTTCCCCTATTTGCAGCAATATTACCGGGAACACGGCTTTGTCCACGGCGTTATTATGGGCAACGGCCCCACGGCCCCGGAATACCATGTCTGCCCGCCGGAATTTCACTACTGCATTGGCCTGGATTCCCTGGAGGGCGACAGGAACCGGGTGGCCCGGGAACTGGAAAATCTGGAGGCCAATCTGACGCTGCCTCAGTGCTGCGGGGTAAAGCTCTATCCCGGTTACTCCGCCGTTTCCCTTTCCGACCCCTGCTACGGCCCGGTATACGAGCTGGCTCAGCGATACCATAAGCCTGTGGCCGTCCACATGGGCCAGACTGCCCATCCCAACGCAAGCCTGAAATACGCCCACCCCCTGGAGCTGGACGCCGTGGCTGCGGCCCATCCCCGGGTGCAGTTTGTCATGTGCCACTTCGGAAACCCGTTCCTGCCGGACGCCGCAGCCGTGGCGGAAAAGAACTCCAACGTGGCGGTGGATCTCTCCGGCCTGCTGGAGGGCCTCACGCCGCTGGAGGAGTATTTTTCGGAGCAGGCGGGGTATGTGATGATGCTGAAGGGCTGGATCGCCTACGTCAATGACTGGAGCAAATTCCTGTTCGGCACGGATTTCCCCGCCGTCAACCTGCAGAACTATGTGGAGTTCTGCAAGCGGATCATCCCGGAAAAGCACTGGGAGGCATTTTTCTTTGAAAACGCCAACCGGGTTTATCGGCTGGGGCTGTAGGGAAGCGCCGAATTGACCGGCGGGGGGACGGATAAACCGATCTTGATTTTGAGGAAAGGAAAAACAGACTGTGAATAAGACGATTGACATCAGTGGAATCATTTTGCGGACTGAGCGTTTGATCCTCCGGCCCTGGAAGGAATCTGACCTGGAGGACTTTTATGAGTACGCAAGGGTTGACGGCGTCGGGCAGATGGCGGGATGGCTGCCTCATAAAAATATCGAAGAATCCCGTGAAATCCTGGAGAGCTTTCTCTCCCATAAGAAAACATTTGCCCTTGAATATCAGGGGAAAGCAATCGGCTCTTTAGGGATCGAGCGTTATAACGAAGAAAACAATCCCGAGCTGGCTCCGCTCCGGGGCAGAGAGCTCGGGTATGTCCTATCAAAGGAATATTGGGGGCAGGGCCTCGTGCCCGAAGCCGTAAAAGCCGTGATTCAATACCTGTTTGAAACGGAAAACCTCGACTTTATCCTCGTGGGACACTTTGAGAGGAACAGTCAATCGGCGCGGGTGATCCAAAAGTGCGGGTTTGCGTACCTGAAACCCGCTTCATACGAAACACAGTATGGCACGACAGAACCAAGCAGAGTGTATATTTTGTATCATCCCGAGAAAGCTGCGGGCCAATCGGCAAGGGCGAATTGACAGTCAAACGCCGGACAAATCGTCGGTGACGCATTGGTTCAGCGGCTCCATCGTGATAAAGAATGCCTGTCGGGGAGGAAACCCCCGGCAGGCATTTCATTATCTCCGCAAACGGAACCGTATCACAGCTCCCACTGCTGATCCCACAGGGTCAGAACATACAGCTTATCGTCATTGCTGGCATAGATTCGGGTGGGTTTTATCCCCGCCGCCTCCAGGCACTCTCGGAAGCCGCCGTTGTTCAGCATGTGGTTTGTGGCCATATCCATCACCCCGGCGCTGGTAAACCGAAGCTGGACGCTCTGCACCTTCTCATTCCGCTTCAGAAAATCCACCACATTTTCCCTGATCTGCTTGAAATCAAAAGCGGGGAAAAACAGCCCGTTGCGCACGAAGTAATTGCAGGCTGTGGCCGTGCAGACCGGGGGCTTGGGCTGCTGGCTGATGTCCCGTGTGCGGCGGATATCGCTGTCCGTCAGGCCCAGATAGCTATAAGAGCGGCGCAGGTTCCTCACGGTCTGGTTGGTGTCGGAGCGATCTCCCCAGGTGACATCAACGTGATAAAAGTCCCCCTCCAACTGCACAATATTCCACGCATGGCCGCCGCCCTCTGCCATTTTCCCGCTCTGGTAAAGGCAGGTAAAGCCCAGCTTTTGAAGGAGGAACTGATAGCATTTCGCGTAGCCCGCGCACACCCCCCGATGCAGCACCAGCCCGCCGTAAATGGAGCGCAGATCGTCCGGAAGATCCTGATCCAGTTCCTTCAGCCGCTGCTGCCGTTCCAGGGCAATGGTGTCATAGTCCATCAGGTCGATCATCCGCTCATAGATCAGCTGAGCAACCGTGAAGTCATCGGTCTCCTCGGTGATCCCCTCCAGCAGGGCGGGATAGGCCGCCTCGATCTGAGCCTGCCGCCTGTCCCGCTCCTGTGCGGTCATGGTGAAGCGCATCTGCACGGACTTCACCACGCCGTCAGTGAAGGTATACTGATAACGTCCGTTGCTCCAGAAAAGCTCCGGATGGTCATATCTGACGCAGTTCATGCACCGCTCCAGCTGATCCACCGTCACAGGTTGCCCCAGGCCCTCCAGAGAGAGGGTCTCCTCCATATCCAGGTGACCCCGGAGCAAGCGGTCGTAGATCTCCCGCTCCGCGCCGTCCAGTTGGCTATAATAGTAATACGACACCTCCTCCGGATTTGCCTTGCGGGTGGAGATCCCCTTCTCCCGCCTCCGCACCGGCTGGCCGGAGGTCTTTTTTAACTTGCCCGTCAGATAGGCAAAGCTGTTATCGGAGGAAATCAGCCGCAGCGCCCGATCCAGATTCCGGAATCCCTCTCCCCCGGCAGACTTGTCGATCATCAGCCTGCGGCAGAGGCGGCGGCGGTGCTGATACTGCTTCAGCTCCTCCAGATATTGCAGGGTGACATACTGCACCTGGCCCTCCAGTTCAGGGTCCCCGTTGATGGATAGCTGTTCCAGTTGCCACAGACGCACAACATTTTGGAGCAGGGAGAGATGCGCCGCCGTGAGCGGCAGCTCCCGGGCCAGGTAGATGGTATGGGAGCCCAGATTCAGTTCAGACACCGCGCTTCCCTGGAACGCGTCTGCCGGGATCTGCTCCACCCGGATGTCCTCAACCGGTTTCACATGGAAGCGGCAATTCAGCCAATCCTGGATATAGCCCAGGATCTGACCACATTCCTCCTCATCCGGGCGGTATTCCTCCTCGCAGTGGCCGCAGATATTGATCCGATCCTGCCACAGGCAGACCTCCCCGGTCTGGAGGCTCTCGCCGCAGAATCCGCAGCGATTCCGGCCTGCCAGCTCCGCAAACAGGTCAGCCTCCCGGACATACCGGCGCTTGTAGGGCTGGAGCACCTGACGCAGCCCCGCCAGATCATAGAGTTCCGGTTCTGTCCCGGCGCCAAAGTAGAAATAGGTTCCCGCCTCATGGGTGCGCTGCCAGTCCAGATAGTCGCAGAGCATACCCAGGATGTTGCTCAGGAAAACCCCCTCCTGATCGTAGAGCAGGTCAAGCGCCCCGGTTCCGCCCCGGCAGTCATCCACAATGAGCAGCTCGATGCTGTGTTCCCGGGTTCCGCCCCAGTTTTTCAGCTTGGGGTACATCCCCGCGATCTGGCTGCACAGAGGGTCCCTGTGCCCGTAGATCCCCTCCGGACTCTCCAGAATGGGGCAGACGGAAATGCAGAAATACTGGTTGGGGAAAATGGTTTTCATCATCTCCTGGAGCAGCACCGCCAGCGTCATGGTGAGCCGATCACTTTGACTGAACTCACCCTCCAGCGCCAGGTAGATCGCCTGCTGCACCTCCCGGTGGAGCTTGGCCCGCATCCCCCCGTTCAGCTTGCGCTCAGTCACCGCGTTGCCCGTCAGATCCAGGGCCTCCAGGTCGGAGCGCATCATGTAATACCCCTCGGTATCGGACCGGAACGCGTACCCGGAGGAAACCCGCACCATGGTCATGGATTGGAGGATCTGCTCCGTGCCGCGGTAGTGCAGGCAGGTTGTCTCCACCCCCGGGGGCAGCTCCGTCCCCTCGTCCTTCAGGCACTCCAGGCACAGGGTGCGCAGGGGGTTGCCCTCCGGCATGGTATAGCTTCTGATTTGGATGTAATCCTGGGGGATGCCATGAACCGCGTTGGCATCGTCCACCTCAATGATCCCCCGCTGGTAGTCGATGTATTTGATTTCGTAGTTCCGGTGGTCATAGACCAGATTCTGGCCCACCATATAGCGCTGGCCCAGCATCCGCCGGAACAGATCCAGGTGTACGGTCTTGCGCTGGCCGGTAAAGCGCACCTGCACCAGTTCCGTGCTGGCCAGCAGCGCGTCCAGCGCCGCCTCGTCCCGCACCGTCAGAATCCGCGCCTCGCGGAACTGCTCCCCTCTCTCCCTGGCAATGGAAAAGGAGACCGCCTCCGGCTCATAGCCCAGCCCCTCGGCGGCACAGCGGTTTACCAGCCTCTGCACGCTGCTGCGGAGGGGTTCCCCGGTCCTGTCATCGAAGTCCAGCGTTTCCCCGGTCATCCGCTCCATGGTGGCGGCGAACTGCTCCAGCTCCATCCCCCGCATCAGCCGGCAAAGGAGCAGCACCATCTCGCTCTTGCGCATTTCCGCGTGCTCCGCCATGCTCTGCTCCATCAGGGGCTGCTCATAAAAGTAGCGGGGAGCCTGCTCGAAGAAGTAGTCCCGCAGCAGGTAGGGCCGGCTGATCACATGGAGCACAGATGCCTTTTTGCCGATATAGCGGGAGTAGGCGAAGATGACCCCCGGCAGATTATAGCCGTCATCGGACACGATGACAAAGCCGATGGGCCGCTCCTGGGCATCGTAAACATCCAGCCACTGGGCGCTGACCTGGTTGGGGAAAATGGCCCCGTCGGAGACGACATTGATATGAGGCACCCCCATCATGGAGGCCACATTGGAGATGGAAACCTCCAGCAGCACATTCTGGGCGCCGTTGTCCAGCAGCACCGTACCGTCGTTGCCGGTTTTCCAGACGTACAGCCGCACGCTGCCGTAGGAATAGTAGTCCTGCGCCCGGAAGATCGGCTCCTCCAGATTGAAATACTGATACAGGCTGTTGTCCAGGTTCAGCGTGTTCCGGGTGGACAGGAACAGATACTGCACCCGCCGCCCCGCCGCCTGACGCAGGCGCTGGGAGATCAGCAGGCAGTAATAGTTGTTGGCCCGGATCACCCGGTCTGCGTCGGGCAGCAGCGCCATCGTCACTTTGGGGAAGAACCGTCTGCCGTCCAGATAAAGCTGCTCATCGCAGAAGTCCTGGGGGGTCAGCACCAGCAGATCCACCAACGCATCCTGTTTTAGCTGATCGCGCTTCACAATGGACCACAGGGGCTTGTGGGCCTGGATCACCCGCTGGAAGCCCTGATTCAGGTTTTCCATGATGGCGTCGATCTCTTCCTCCCGCTGGCAGATCACCACGATTCCCTCTCCCATGGCGATCCGCACGTTCAGATATGCGTACAAATAGACGCCGATGGAGGAATACAGGGGCGCGGCAAACAGGGTATCCCGGCCCCCGTGCAGGGCCTGAATACCGGCCAGGTAATTGTCATCCCGCACATAGCCCTGGGATTGAATAAATTCGGAGATGTTTTTCAGCAGCGGATCGCTCTCCACCTCCAGCTCTCTCCCGCCGGGCCGGGGATTTTCCACATCGTCGCTGCAAAAGATGCCCACTTCCCGGTTCCGGCCATGGATTTGAAGCAGGGTTTTCTCCACCTCGTCCAGATCCACAATGCGGCCCTGCTGGCGGCTCCAGGTTTCCGGCACCTCCTCCGGCTCCAGCTTTTTTTCCTTTCCGTTCAGGAACCAGAAAAGCTCCACCAGAATGACCATGGATACCGTGGGATACAGGTAGAAGTCCAGGGCAAACCGCTGCATCCCCCGGTAGAACCAGTCCGGCAGGGAGTTCACCGAAAACAGGGTCGGAATGATCAGCAGCGCGAACAGAAGCAGATAGGCCGCGCCGAGGATCACGAGGAAGTTCCGCAGGTGCCCCGCCACCTTGCAGCTCTGGGGGAGGGCCACCCACTCATCGCCGTCCTTCTCATAAAACAGGCCCAGCAGTCTCTTGGCCAGTGCGGAAAGGGAAACTCCCTGTTCGCTCCTGTCCTCCCCGGTCTGGGGCTCCCCGCCCTCCCGGTCGGCGGCGCTCCGCTTTTTCCCCTTTGGCTGCCCGGTTTCCCGAACCGGCTTGCCCGGGATGCGGACCCGGGCGCTTTCATCCGGCTGCTCCGGCTCGGGCAACAGCTCCTTTGGCAGGGGAACGGGGGTTTCCTTCGACGGCCCGGTTCTTCCCACCGGCTCCTTTTCCTCCGGCTTGCCCTCTGTTTTCTCCTTCTTCCTGCGCTTCTTTTCCGCGTTTTCCTTTTTCCGCGCCTCCCGCTTCTTTCTGCGCTCCTCCGCTTTCTCCCCGCGGCTGCCCTTCACGGCGGCCCTCAGGCCGGAGAAGCCCGCCAAAACAGCAAAGAGGATCAGCACAGCCAGACAGAACAGGACATTGGCGATGATGGCCCGGATCAGGGCGGCGTCATAGCCCACAAAGCTCGGGAATTTACTCATCACCAGCTTCACATATTTCAGGCCCATCAGCCAGTTGGCCAGGTTCAGCAGTGTCGGCAGGAAAATCACCAGCGCTAGGGAGAGCAAGATCGCTCCCCCCAGGAAGATCAGGTTTCTTGGCCGCTTCTCCGGCGGGAAGTTATAGAAGCAAAGGGAGAAAGGCGTCCGCACCGGCAAAAAGGGCAGCGCCAGAAGGAGCAGCACCGCCAGGATAATCAGGATTTTGATCAGCGCCATACCAACTTCTCCTTTCCGTCAGTCCCAAAAGATCAGATAGGCTTCCCGGTTTTTCCCCTCCCAGGGGGGCAAATCGTAGTCCAGGGGCTTAATCTGCTTATCGGGCTCCAGGTAGTCCCCTGCCTTCTCCAACCGCAGCGCACTGCGCAGTTCCCGCAGCTCCTGGATGGCGTCCTCCAGCAGGCGGTCGTGCCACTTGTAATTTTCTTCCTTTTCCGCGTTTTTGCGATCCAGCGCCTCCATCTCCCGCAGGCGCTGGCTGTCCCGGAAGCACTCCGGAAGGATCTCGCCGTAAATCCGGATCGCCGTTCGGATGGATTCCCTCCGCCGCTCGCTGCTGGTCTGCATCAGGTGATAAAGCGCCAGGGTACACTCCCGCAGCTTCTTCCAAAGCTGGTGCATCCAGCACACCACCCCTGCGCCATAGGCCGCAGCAAAGCCCCCCAGACAGGCCAGGAACCAGAGGTATTTGGGAAATCCCACATCCACCTGGCCCCATTCGATCAGCGCGTAAGGCAGGATCATGACAACCAGGAAAATGGCCGCCATAACCAGGCTGAACCGGCGGAAGCGGGACAGGTCATGCCCCCGGGTCTTTGGCGACCAGAAGCGGGCCAGGTTTTCAAACCGGTTTTGGATCTCCGCCGCTTCCTGCCGCACATCCTCATAGCGCTCCAGTTGGGATACATTGGCCTGGAAATAGGCTTTCTGCTGCTGATCCAGACTGTCCCGCAATTCCTTCAGCTCCATCTGGGGGCGCTGAGTTTCCGTGGCCTTCGGCGTGCTGGCTTCGGGGACGCCCCCATGGGTGCCGCGCCAGGCATGAAACGCATTGGCGCACAGATCCAGGATGGCCGACTGGTTTGCGCGGACGGCCTCCTCATCGTACTGTTTTTTCAACTGTTCAACCAGTCCCCGGAAGCGGCGGATCTCCCGCCCGATCAGGAACCAGCCCCGGCCCAAGGAATCCCCCGGCTCCGGCGCATCCCCCAGGGCGTCTGCCACCCCGTAGAGATCCCGGGTGTGCTTCTGCAATCCGTTGCGGATCTGCTCCTCCACCTCACTGATGTCCGGGCCGGTCTGCCCCGTCTCCAGCTTATAATAGACCTGGGAGGATTTGTTCCTCTGGGCCAGATTCAACCGATGCTCCGCCCGGTTGAGTATCTTCCCGAAGCTCTGGGCGGTGTGGGGAGTCACCTCTATGTGCGGCGGCTCCCCCGCCCCGTTCCAGCGGCCGAAGGCTTCCAGATAGCGGCTCAGATTTAACTGCAAATCCGCATAGACCAGTTCCGGGTCCTCGTCATTGATGGGAAAGAGCTGTTCCTCAATGACAAGCCGGGCTTCTCCCTGGTCGCCCCCCAGTTCAAAGCGGAACTCCTGAAGATCCGCCAGCCGTTCTTTCAATCCGGTTTCAAGGTCATCCAGCCGGCGCTTTTCCGCCTCTTCCCGCTGTTGGCGGGCACTTTCCCGGCCCCCGTCTTTGCCGAGGAGGAGGGTTACGTTCTCATCCTCATCCTCGGACTGATCGGGGGGACTATCCTGCCGGTCTTTCTCGTACCACTGCCGGTATTCCTCAAGATACAGTTGAAACAGGGCGGAAACGTCCAGCTCACGCTCCTCCCCATGGCGAACGAACTCCATGGTCAGCGGCCCCCGGGTCTGGCTCCAGCGTTCCAGGGAAAAAAGCATACGGAGCACCTTGTCCTCCGCCACGCCGCCGTGGCTTTCCCGCGTCCCGGAGTAGAGGAAGAGTTCCGTCACCCCGCAGGGCAGATCCAGGTGCTGCTCCACCATCGGGCGGAGCAGGCGCTCATTCCAATAGGCCCGCATCAGCTGCTGACAACCCTTGCGGATATGCTCGTGTTCTGTCTTTCTGAAGGCGGAGAGATCCGTCAGGATCACCATACAGTAATCCTGCCGGACGTTCTGCCCCGCCAGCAGCTTGGAAATTTCCGCGACGCACTGCTCCGGCTGCGTGATCTCGCAGTCAAACCAGACCAGTTCCTCCTCCCGGAAGGGCAGGAAAAACAACCGGCTGTGCTGCATCCGCTCGCCTATGGCATTGATAATTATGGTACGCATAGAAATTTCCCTCCGCTGCAATCGTTTGAATTGCCGAAATTAAA
>CAYSNK010000036.1:0-12409 GCA_964432375.1 uncultured Oscillospiraceae bacterium
TCTGACGAAAAATCCCTCGCCGCCAGCTCTTGCCGATTTAATCAGAGCTTCCCAAGGGATAAAAAATACGGACACATTGCGGGCCATCCGCCGCAACGTGTCCGTTTTTTTTGGGGGTTCTTCAGCCCAGGGCCGCCAGGCAGTCCCCAAACTCTTCCCGCAGGCTCCCGCATCTGCTGCACAGGTACACTCCGGCAGAGCTGCGGCGGAAAAAGGCCCTCAGTCCCCAGGCCGTCAGTCCCTCCGGCAGCAGGCGAAGGAGCCTCCCTCCCCGGGAAAGGGGAATCCCCTTCTCCCGGAGCAGATTCAGGTTCCCCCGCAGCCCGGCGGCGGCCCGCCTCAGTTCCCCCGGCCCCCAGGCTTTCCGGCCGCAGAGCTCCGCCAGGGGGAGCAGGCAGGCCAGCCGCCCGATCTGCCAGCGCCGCAGATCAGGCACAGTGCGGCAGGGAACCCCGGCCTTTTGGAGCAGCTTTTTCAGGTTCCGCACCCGGTAAGTGTCCGCCCCGCTGATCTCTCCAAAGGCGGTGGGCTGGAACCAGGAGGGCAGCAGCCTGGCCCTTACCACGCCCTCCGCCAGCTCTCCCTCCACTCCGGGAACCAGGGGCACCACCCGGCCCTTTCCGGCCAGCCGCTCCCAGTCCTCGTAAGGCTCCAGCCCGGAGCACACCGTCACCAGGGTGGGGCTGCAATTCTCCCGGAGACGCTCCAGCGCGGCGGGCAGCTTCTCCCGGCAGACATCCACCAGGATGTAATCATAGCGGTCCTCCGGGCCCAGCCTGTCCAAAACCCGCACGCAGAGCGAGCCTTCCTGTCCCCCCAGCTGATAGCGCAGGCCCTGTTTTCTCAGAAATCTGCGCCGCTCTCCCCAGGTTAAAATGCCCACATCGTTCCCGCTTCGGGCCAGCAGCGCCCCATAGAGGCTGCCCGCTGTCCCCGCCCCGTATATCAAAACGCGCATGGTACTCCCCCCTCATTTCACGCTGTCCGATGGGGAAAAGGCCCAGAGGTTGCGCACCTGGCCGTTTAGCTGGTCAAAGGTCCAGACCCGGGCGCTTCTCTCCGGGCTGTTGGGGTCGTTCACCGTAAACCCCCCGTCGCCATAGCCGGTCAGCACGATATAATGCCCGGTATCGGTAAAGTCCCCCGGCCCTACATTGCAGATGATGGGCTGCCCCGCATCCAGGGCGGAGATCATGGTGCTCTCAACCATGGGCAGTTCCCGGGCGGACAGGCCCAGGCCGGCGCAGCCCTCGCTCATCAAAGTCCAGGAGGTGCCGCTGCCGGAGACATAATAGCCGTGCTCCTCGGCGTAGTCCGCCACATAGACCGGCGTGTAGTCCGCGTCTCCGGTCAGATACAGGGCCACCATGGAGAGGCAGGTGGGGCCGCAGCCGGTGTACCCGATCAGGCCGCTGCCGTATTCGTAATACCCCCACCGGGCGTCCCACTGGATGAGCAGGGGGACGGTATCCCCCGCCGCCTCCGCAGACAGGTCGATCTCCGTTTCCTGTCCAAAGAGTTCCGGGTACTGGTAGACATAATCCAGGGCCTCCTGATTCTTCTGGGCCAGCTCGATCAAATCCTGGTTGTAAAGCTCCGGGTGGGAGGTGATGTAGGACAGCTTATCCTCCCCCCAGGAAACTCCAGTGTGTTCCAGCGGAATTTCGGTATCTCCCGCTTCCTCCGTCCCCGCCGTTTCCCCCCGATTCTCAGGCTGTCTCCCTCCGAATACCCAGCGGAGGAGAAGGGCCGCCGCCAGCACAGCCACCCCTGCCGCCAGGAGCCGGAGCCTCCGCCTTCTCCGCTTTCTCCGCCTCCGCTGGGCGGCCCGGGTGTTGTAAGGCGCAATCTGATTCATAACTACACTTCCTCCGCTATGCTTGTAATTACAAGGATAGCGGAGGAATGTCATGGAGCTTACACCGGGATGTGTCTAAGTTGTCATTTTTCGGCGCTTTCTCAGGCTTCCCTCAGGACGACCTGAAAATATAGCTCGTCCTTTTGCCGGTAGAAGTAAAAATCCAGGCGAAAGACGCCGTCCGCGCTGACCGCGCTCATCTCCGTATAGATATAGGAAGCATCGACCATGGTGTCGGTCTCCGTCTGATCCTTCACGCCGGAGGAAGTCCCGCTGCCAACGGAGGAATCGGGGAGAAATGTGATGCTGCCAACCTCCTGATACGCTGCCAGCAGGCCCTCCCAAAGGGTCACGCCGTCCGCCTCTTCCTCTGAGGTGAGGTACATCACCACATAGATGGGCAGGCCGGTCACCGGGTCAAAGCTGATGGAGCTTCCCAGCCCGTATTCTTCATTGAACAACGAGATGCAACCCTGCCAGCTTTCCGAATCCTCCCCATAGAGGGGGCCCTCCTGCCGGGAGGAAAAAGCCTCCGACTGCGGAATGGCGGCCAGCCAGGGGACGTACTCCAGCAAAACGTCAAAAAAGTCAGCCAGGCGATCCCGGCCCTCCAGATAGGCCGACACGCTCTCATCCTCCGTGGCCTCCAGATCCAGCGGCTCGAATACCTTCTCCGCAACGCGAAGCGCCGCCAGCAGCGCGTTTTTATTCTCCTCGTATTCCTCCCCATAGGGGTGGACGTCCTCCACCGGGACGGCGTAGCTGCTGAGAAAATAGTCCTGCCGCTGGCGGCGGAATGCCGCCTGGGGCAACAGGGTTCCCGCCGCGAACAGCAAGGCCGCCAGCAGCAGGGGCAGCCCCACGGAAATCAGCTTCTTCACGGTTTCACCTCCCCGCCCAGATCCAGGAAAAATTCCACGCTGGTGCCCACGCCCTCTACGCTGTCAAATTCCAGACCGGTGTGATGGATGGCGGCGATCCGCCGGCAGAGGGCCAGGCCCAGGCCGGCCCCGTGCTCTTTCCGGGAGCGGGACTTATCCACCATATAGAACGCCTCGGTGACACGCTTCAGATCCTCCTCCGGGATTCCCCTGCCGTTGTCCTCGATTTCGATCCAATAGCGCCTGCCCCTGGGCTGTCCCGTCACCGTCACCAGGGTGCCGCCGGATTTCAGGGCGTTGTCCAGCAGGTTCAGCACCATGGTCTTGCACAGGTCATATTCCATCCGGGCATAGCCCGGCTCACAGTGAAATTCCACCGCCAGCCCCCGCTTTTGCGCCAGGGGCGCGATGGCCTCCCGGAGGTCGTCAAAGAACGGCCCCATCTCCATCTCCTCCAGGAGAAAGGTCTGGCGCTCCAGGGTGATGAGCTCCAGCAGCTTAAAGGACAGGGCCTCCAGCCGCAGGCCCTCGTTCAGGATATATCCCGCCGCCTCCTGCACCCGGCCCGTGGGCAGCTCCTTTTGATAGAGGGTATCCGCATAGCCGATGATGCTGGTCATGGGGGTTTTGATCTCGTGGGCAAAGGCGGCCACGAAGTCCTCCCGCTGCCGCACCGCCAGCTCCAGCGCATCAATCTTCTCCCGGATGGTGTCCGCCATGGCGTTATAGGTGCGGGTCAGATCCCCGATCTCATCCCGTGAGGTGGGCTTCAGCCGGGCGGAATAGTCCCCCTCCGCAAAGGCCCGGCTGGTCTGCTCCAGGCGCTTGACAGGCCGGGTCAGCAGCCAGGACAGCAGCAGCGTCAGCAGGGAGCCCGCAGCCGCGGCAGCCAGGAACACCCGGCGGCAGCTTTTCTCCAGCTCCCGGGACTCGGTGAATACATAAGTGATGTCGCTGACGGTGGTCAGGGTCAGGTCCTGTCCGCTCTGGGAAAAGCTGCTGGTCACCGTCAGCAGATCCGCCTCCCCCTCCTCCCGGATGGAATAGGTCAGGTAGCCCGCCTCCGCCTGTTCCTCCGCCTCCTCCAGGGTGAGCTGGACGGAAAGGCTCTCCGCCGTCTGGTTCGCGATTTCGGTCAGGGTGGCCTGGCTGATCTCCGTATTCCGGGCCGCTGTCAGCATACTGGATTGGATGGCGTACTTCACAAGCTGGTGCTGCTGCAGCGCCTCCTGGGTCTGGTGCTCCACTGCGCTGCGGAGGGTGGAGGACACCGTATAATACTCCGCAAAGGACAGGGCCGCCGTCAGCACCAGCAGGATGCAGAGGAACAGCTTTGTAAAAAACTTCATTGCCCCTCCTCCCGGGGCGCCCGCAGACGATAGCCGATGCGGAACACCGTCTGGATCACCTCGTTCCAGTCCAGCTTCTTCCGCAGGCGCTGGATATGGTTATCCAGGGTGCGGGTCTCCCCCAAATACTCCTCCTGCCACACAGTCTCGTAGAGAAAGCTCCGGGACAGGGCCACGTTCTTATGCCGGAGAAGCACCACCAGCAGGTCAAACTCCTTGTTGGTCAGCTCGATCTCCCGCTCCCCCTTCTGCACGGTGCGGGATTCCGTGTCGATCCGAACATCGCCGCAGGTCAAAACGCCGGAGTCCTTCCGGGTGCGGCGCAGCACGGATTCCACCCGGGCCACCAGTTCCCCGATCTGAAAGGGCTTTCCCAGGTAGTCGTCCGCCCCCATTTTCAGGCCCCGGATTCGATCCTGCACCTGACCCATGGCGGAGATGATGATCACCGGCGTACCGGTGGGGCGGATGTATTCCAGCAGGTCATAGCCGCTGATCTCCGGCAGCATCAAATCCAGCAGAACCAGGTCAAAGGCGCCGGCCTCAAAGAGGTCTGCCCCCTCCTTGCCGTCCCGCCCGCAGGTGCAGAGATACCCCTCCCCCTGCAAAGTGGTGGAAATCAGGTGGGCGATGGCCGCGTCATCCTCTATAATCAACACCCGAAGCATTTTGTTCACCTCTCTCTGTGTCCATTGTATCACAAAGTTGTGTCAAAGTTGCAACATTTTCTATGGCAGCCGCAAGGATACCGGTGGCCCCGGGCAGTCGCTTCGGATCTCCCCGTCCTCCCGGCATACAAAACGGGCCCGCGATTTCTCGCGGGCCCGCTGCGGCGGAGGCATCCCCCGTCAGAAGCGAAAATAGATAAACGGATTGTAGGACGAGCTGATGATCATTGCGGCGCAGATCAGCAGCAAAAGCGCGCAGAGGAAATTTTCCAGCGCCGTCATCCCGGGGCCCTCCCGCCTTTTCAGCCTTCTGAGGACGGGAAACGAGCAGAGGATCCCCAAAGGAAGATAGACGACCCCCAGGATCACCTGGGTATCCGCCGCGAACATCTCCGCCCACTGGGTGGGGTGGTAAACCAGCATCATCTCCAGGGCCTGGCCCAGGGCCGAAAAATCGGTCAGGTTGAACAGCACCCAGCCTATCACGACGAAAAACATGGTGTAAAGCCACCGGACAGCCCGGGGCAGCTTTTCCAGGAACCGGCCCAGCAGCAGCTTCTCCAGCAGCAGCAGAACCCCGTAGTACAGGCCCCACAGGAGGAAATTCCAGCTTGCCCCATGCCAGAGGCCGGTCAGCCCCCAGACGATCAGGAGGTTCAGCGCCCACCTGCCCCGGCCTGCCCGGTTCCCGCCCAGGGGGATATAGACATAATCCCGGAACCAGGTGGAAAGGGAGATATGCCATCTCCGCCAGAAGTCCGTGATGGAACAGGCGAGATAGGGGTAGTTGAAGTTTTCCAGAAAATGAAACCCGAACATCCGCCCCAGGCCGATGGCCATATCGGAATAGCCGGAAAAGTCGAAATAGATTTGCAGGGTATAGGAAATTGCCGCCACCCAGTACAGGGCGGTTCCATACAGGCTGGCGTCGCCTCCGTAAATCAGCTCCGCCAGGAACGACAGGTTGTTGGCGAGAACCACCTTCTTGGCCAGGCCGACAAGGAACCTCCTCAGCCCCGCCGCCGCGTCCTCCAGGTTCTCATGCCGGTTTTCGATCTCCTCCTCAATGGTCTGGTAGCGGACAATGGGCCCCGCAATCAACTGCGGGAAAAAGCTGACATACAGAGCCAGGTAAAAGGGGTTCCGCTGGGCCCGCACCTTCCCCCAATAGAGGTCGATCACATAGGACAGGGTTTGAAAGGTATAGAAGCTGATGCCGATGGGCAGGGGCAGGCTGAGCTCCGGAAGCCCGGGGAACAGGAGGCGAAGGTTCCCGGTGAAAAACCCCAGATACTTGAACAGAAACAGGTTGCCCAGGAGCAGAACAATGCTGGTCAGGAAAACAGCCCGCTTTGCCCCCGGCCGCCGGTCGAACCGCGCCATCAGTATCCCGGACAGATAGGTGACAACGCAGGCCGCCAGCATCACCAGAACATAGCGGGGCTCCCCCCAGGCGTAAAACACCAGGGAGAGCGCCAGCAGGACGCCGTTGCGGTAGGCCCGGTTTTTGCAGAGGACATAGCTCACCAGCGCCAGGGGCAGAAAGAGATACAGGAACGTCAAGCTGCTGAACACCATGCCTAATAGCCCTCCAGGATAAAGTCGCCGGACGTGAAAAAGCTGCTGCTTCCAATCAGCAGTACCTTGGAAATGTCATGCTCCTCCACATACTCCGAAAACGAAAAGGGCCGACCCCACGCATCCTCGTAATACCGGAGGTCAATGGAATAGGTGCGGTTGTAATGAGAGGCCAGCAGCTTTAAAATCGCGTTGTCATAGGACTCCCCCAGCACCAGCAGGTTTTCTCTGTCCGTCTGATGGGTGTCAAAGATGATCTCCCCCAGGTCATCGCCGTAAAACCTGCTGTAAGAAATGGAATTTGTGGCTGTTCCGTTCAGGAACGCCTCCTGATCCCCGTAATCCGCCATGGGGGTTCCGTTGCCGGTGATGTCCATGGCCGGATAATCAAAGGTATAGGCCGGGAACCGCTCCACGAACACGCCCTTCGCGCCGATGGTGGAGGCCCGGGAGCCGCTGAAGGTATAGTCCAGCATCTGCTCCCCTGTGGGCTCCAATGGCTCCTCGGAGGAGTCCAGCAGCCCCAGAACCGCGCAATACCCCTCATAGGAGCCATAGCAGTTCCAGTGGTGATCGGTCTTGTAAAACTTCTCGTCGAACTCCTCAAAGCTGTCCACCGTGAACACGCCGTAAGATCCCTCCGGCAGCCGGAGCTGGGCCCCCAGGTATGCGCTGATCCCGTTCTTCTCCCCGGTTTCCAGATTCAAATCCGTTTCCCGTTCAATGTAGTAGACGGAAAAATCCAGCTCCGGATGGGCGGCAAAGACGGCGTTGAGGTTGCCGATATGCTCGTCCAGCCCGGCCCGGCTTTCCTCCAGTCCGATCATGGCATAGACCAGATGGCTCCCGCCGAAGGTCTTTACCCCCAGCACATTGATATACCGGTCAGGGTGTTCCGTCAGAAAGGGCTGGATCAGCCTGATCTGGAACGAGGTGGTCAGATAGTAATACCCCTTCTCCAGGCTCTGCGCAAAGATGACCTGGTCGGAAAGCCCGTCCTCAACCCCATCCTGAAAGTCCCCCGACAGGATGCCGGAGGCGGTGGCCTCCGGCATCTGGTTTGCGGTGCGGTTCTCATAATAATTGATCGCCTTTGGCAGGAGGAAGGCTCTGGCGCCCCCTGCCAGCAGGAAAAGAAAGACGGCAGCAAGAAATATGAAATTGAGAATTGTATTTTTTCTCGCCATATTGAAAATTACCGATCCTGAAAATTATCTGATGACATCCTCATCGTACACCCGGGCGGGGCTCATCGTCCAGCCGTAGTGGTCGGTGTGCAGCAGGTGGTGCGCCAGCTCGCCGCAGGGCTGGCCCAGGTACTCCTTGTAAAGGGCCTGAACCTCCGGGTTCTCGTGGGAGAAGCGGAGCTGGTTGGCGGCGTCGTAACGATACAGCACCTGGCCCCGCTCCGGAGCCCGCTCCTCATTGTAATGGATGGGCTGGCCCCCGCCGCCAACGCAGCCGCCGGGACAGGCCATGATCTCCACAAAGTGATAGGAGACCGTGCCCTTGCGGATGGCGCGGATCAGCTTCCGGGCATTGCCCAGGCCGTTTGCGACGGCGGCCCTCACCTCGATCCCGGCCACATGGTAGGTGGCCTCCACCCAGGGCTGGTCGGAGCCAAGGGCGCGAACCGCCTTAAAGGTCTCGTCCGCAGAGGGGTTCTCGCCGGTCAGAATGTTGTAGCAGGTGCGGAGGGCCGCCTCCATCACGCCGCCGGTGGTGCCGAAGATGACTGCCGCGCCGGTGCCGGTGCCCAGCGGGGAGTCAAACTCCTGCTCCGGCAGGGCGGCCACATCCACCAGGGACGCCTGGATCATCCGGCACATCTCCCGGGTGGTCAGGGAGTAATCCACATCCTTGCAGCCGGGGGCGGCGTCGTTGATGTTGGGAATCTCCACCTCGGTCTTTTTCGCCGTACAGGGCATGACGGAGACACAGACGATTTTCTCCGGGGCCACCCCCAGCTTTTTGGCAAAATAGCTCTTGGTCACCGCGCCGAACATCTGCTGCGGGGACTTGGCGGTGGAGAGATTGCCGGTCATATCGGGATATTGGCTCTTCAGGAACCGGACCCAGCCGGGGCAGCAGGAGGTAAACATGGGCCAACTGTACTTCTCCGGCTCGCTCATCCGCTGGAGGAACTCGGTGCCCTCCTCCATGATGGTCAGGTCGGCGGAGTAATTGGTGTCGAACACATAGTCAAACCCCACCGCTTTCAGGGCGGAAACCATGCGCTTTTCTGTGGCCACCTCCGGAGAGAGGCCGAAATACTCGCCCCAGGCGGCCCGGACAGCGGGAGCCACCTGAACCACGGTGATTTTGTCAGGGTCATTCAGCACCCCGTGGAAGCCCCACATCTTCGCTGTGTCGTCACGGGCATGGAGCGCGTCCACCGGGCAGTGGGTGATGCACTGGCCGCAGGCGGCGCAGTCTGCCTCGGAGATCTTCCGGTTGCCGGAAACCCCCACGCTGGTGCGGGTGCCGGTGTTGACCATGTCCCAGATCCCCAGGGTCTGCACCTTTTCGCAGACGGAGACACAGCGGTAGCACTTGACGCACTTGGACTCGTCCCTCTGGATGGGGAAATCCTCCGGGATATTGGTGCGATAGACGTGATGATAGTTCATGGTGTCGTCCATGTTCATCATCGTTGCGATATTCTTGAGCTGGCAGTAGTTGTTGCTGCCGCAGGTGGGGCAGTTGATCCGGTGCTGGCTCAGCAGCAGCTCGATATTGGTGCGCCGGGCTTCGCGAACCTTGGGGGTGTTGGTGTAAACCTCCATGCCCTCCGCAACCACGTTGTTGCAGGAGGTGACCAGCTTTTCAATGCCCTTGATCTCCACCACGCAGACCCGGCAGGCGGCAATCTCGTTGATGCCCTTTAAGTAACAGAGGGTGGGAATCTGGAGCCCAATCTGCTTGGTTGCTTCCAGAATGGTGGTGCCCTTCGGAACCTGGACGGGCACATCATTGATTTTTAAGTTTACCATTCGCTCTTACGGCCTCCTTTGAAAATACCACAGCCGAAGTGGTCACAGCGCAGGCAGCGGCCTGCCTCCTGGCAGGAGGCGCGCTCTGTGAGCGGCAGCTCCATCAGGTTGAAGTCCTTCTTCCGCTCCTCTGCGGGCCGCTCCTCCAGATTGATCCGTCCGCAATAGGGGCGATCCTTCAAATTCGGGTCGGGAATCTCCACATCCACAGCGATCCTGTGGTTATAGCCCAGGTAATTATCAATGTTGGCGGCGGCAACCTTGCCTGCGGCAATGGCGCGGATCGCGGTCTTGGGGCCGGTCACGCAGTCGCCGCCGGCGAAAACGCCCTCATGCCCCTCAATGGCCGTCCACTGTTGGGCGGCAAAGGTGCCCCGCTTGATGGGCAGGCCCTGCTCCTCGAAATACTCAATGTCGATGGCCTGGCCGATGGCCACCACAACGATGTCGCAGGGAATCCGCTCGTCCTCCTTGCCGGAGTCCACCGGGGAGGGACGGCCCCCCTGGATCATGCCGATCTGCTTCGGCTCCGTCCACAGGGCAACCACCTCGTGATTCTCGTTGGTCTCGATCCGCAGGGGCGCGTGCAGCTCCGCAATCTCAGCGCCCTCCGCCTGGGCGCCCTGAATCTCGTCGGGCAGCGCGGTCATATCCTCGATGCGGCGGCGATAGACGCAGGTGACTTTCTCGGCTCCGGCCCGGATAGCGGAGCGGGTGCAGTCCATGGCCACGTTGCCGCCGCCAATGACGCAGACCTTCTTGCCCCGGAAGTCCGGATAGATGCCGTCACCGATCTGGCCCAGCATTTCCACAGCGGAGACAACCCCCTTGGCGTCCTCGCCGTCGATGCCCACCTTCTTGTCCTTATGGGCGCCGATGGAGATGTAAACCGCGTCAAACTTGTCCCGCAGGCGCTCCATGGACACCTCGTCTTCCCCGTTGCCAACCCGGGCGGAGAGATAGACCTGGACGCCGGTGGAGAGGATGTTGTCGATGTCCTCGTCCAGCCGGGCCCGGGGCAGGCGATAGGCCGGGATGCCGTAGCGGAGCATACCGCCCAGGTGGGCTTTCTGCTCGAACACCGTGACCTGGTGGCCCATCAGTTGCAGGTAATAGGCGGCGGTCAGGCCGGAGGGGCCGCCGCCGATCACGGCAACGGTCTTGCCGGTGGGAGGCATACAGGCCGGCGCGGGCACCTTTCCGGCTCCGTCCACGGCGGCGCGCTTCATGCCCCGGATATTGATGGGCGCGTCCAGCATGGTGCGGCGGCAGCGGCTCTCGCAGGGATGCTCGCAAATCAGCGCACAGGCCACGGGGAACGGATTGTCCTTGCGGATCAGCCGGACGGCGTCTGCATAGCGCTTCTCCCCCACCAGGGCGATATAGCCGGGGATGTCCACATTGGCGGGGCACTCGGCCACGCAGGGAATGGACAGCTCGATCTTTGCCGTACAGGTGCCGTTCTGAACATGGGACACATAGTCCTCATAGAAGCCGTCCAACCCCTTCAGGACCATTTTGGCAGCCTCCGCACCAATGGCGCAGTCGGCGGAGTTTGCGATGGCCCTCGCAGTCACCCGAATGGTTTCCAGGGTTTTCATCGTGGCCTTGTGCTCCAGGACATCGTCCAGAAGCTCGCCCAGCTTCTCCAGGCCCACCCGGCAGGGGGTGCATTTTCCACAGCTCTGGGTCTGACACATTTTCAAAAAAGCGGCGGTCAGATCCACAGGACAGAGGCCGGGCGGCGCGGCCTGGATACGGCGTTCCATATCCTTATACAGCCCCTCCACCACAGTCTGAGCCCTGCTGGCTGTCATAATACTCAGTCTGCTCACAGGTTTATTCCTTCCTTTCTGCTGTTTATTGTCTCTCACCAGATCACACACGATACAGGATGCATATCATACAACAACAGTATATCACAGTCCTGTGCGGCTGCGCAACAGAAATTGCGGCTTGTAACGGTTCCCGTTTGTTTTAACGGTAACAAGGAGAACGGCCCTCCGCTCAGAGGGCCGCCGAACCGTTTTTGGGCAAGGTTTTTTTGAAAGATCCCGTTGGAACCGTCTGCATGGTGAGAAGGCTTCGCGGTCACGCGGATAGAATAAAAGGAAGCTCTGAACGAACCGCCCCCGCCGGCTGATTCGGAGCTTCCCTTACTTCTTTACTTCCAGATAGTACCCGACCTTCCGGACGGTGGCGATGGAAACCCGGGAGCCCAGGTAAAACAGCTTTTTCCGGAGGAAAGAGATATACGCCTCCACATTATTGCTCTCCACCTCGGGCTGCTCGCCCCACACCCGGTTCAGCAGTTCCTCCTTGGGGATGGCCGTGCCGGGGGAGGAAATCAGCAGACGGAACACGTCAAATTCCCGGAACCCCAGGCGGACAGACTTTTCGCCGCAGGTTAGCTGCCGGGTAAACAGCCCCAGGCGCAGGTCGTCAAAGGTCAATTCCTCCAACACCACCTCCCCCGGGCGGCGGGTCAAGGCCCGAATGCGGGCCAGGAGCTCTTCCAGGGCAAAGGGCTTGGTCATGTAGTCATCCGCGCCGCAATCCAGCCCGGTCACCTTACTGTTCAGATCATCCCGGGCGGTCAGGATCAGGATCGGCGTGTGATTCTGCTCCAAACGGAGCTGGCGGCACACGCTGAACCCATCCACCTTTGGCAGCATGGCATCCAGGATCACCACATCATAGGCGGTTTCGCGGATCGCCTGCAACGCGGCGGCCCCATCATATACGGTGTCTGCCTGATACTCCTGTTTCCTCAAAATCTGAGCCAGAGCTTCGGCCAGACGAATTTCATCATCAACAATCAGAACGCGCATCATGTCACCCCGCATCCGAACCCTTGCAGTTTTATTTATTATAAATCTTTTTTCCCCATGAAGCAAGATTTGGATTCATTTCTGAAAGAACTTTCACAAATCAACGAGATAAATCACCCCCGGGAAGCTCAAATTCAGCGCTTAGAAAATTAACCATTGAACCGAGGCGGAAAAAGTTTTATAATAAATTGATCTTAGGAAACTCTGATTTAATCGTCTGTGGCCGGGCGGCGGCTCTTTTCCGCCGGAAA
>CAYSNK010000037.1:0-12359 GCA_964432375.1 uncultured Oscillospiraceae bacterium
GGCCGCGTCCTGCTGAAGCCCGCTTCCGCCGGTACCGGCGTGATCGCCGGCGGCGCTGTCCGTGCTGTCATGGAAGCAGCCGGCATCACCGATATTCGCGCGAAGTCCCTGCGCTCCAACAACCCCAATAACGTTGTTGCCGCCACCTTTGAGGGCCTCAAGTCTCTGAGGACCCCCGAGCAGGTTGCCAAGACCCGCGGCAAGAGCGTGGAAGAAATCGGCTAAGGAGGGCATGAACAATGGCTAATTACAACATTACGCTCGTGAAGAGCCTGAATGGAAGGCATAAGAAGCATATTGCGACTGCTGCCTCCCTGGGCCTGCGTAAAATCGGCGACACCACTGTGCAGCCCGACAACGCCCAGACCCGGGGCAAAATCGCTCAGATCGGTTACCTCATCAAGGTGACCGAGGTTCAGTAAGGAGGTGCCCGTCAATGAATTTGCATGAACTTTCTCCCGCTCCCGGTTCCAACAAGCCCGCATACCGCAAGGGGCGCGGCGCAGGTTCCGGCAACGGCAAGACCGCTGGCCGCGGCCACAAGGGTCAGAAAGCGCGTTCCGGCGGCAAGGTCCGTGTAGGCTTCGAGGGCGGCCAGATGCCTCTGGCCCGCCGCCTGCCGAAGCGCGGATTTAACAACATCTTTGCAAAGCCTCTGGAGGCCATCAATGTTTCCGCCCTGGAAAAATTTGAAGATGGCGCGACCGTCACTGTTAAGGATCTGCTGGATGCCGGCGTTCTCTCCAAGTGCGAGTATGGGGTGAAGATCCTGGGCAGCGGCAGCCTCACAAAGAAGCTGACCGTCCAGGTGAACGCATTCTCCGCATCTGCCAAGGAGAAAATTGAAGCCGCAGGAGGAAAGGCTGAGGTGGTTTGATGTTTGAAACCATCAAGAATGCCTGGAAAATCGCGGATCTCCGGAAGAAGCTCCTGTTTACCGTTTTCATCCTGCTGATTTTCCGCCTGGGCAATGCCGTCCCCGTTCCCTATGTGGATACGGATATGCTGAGCTCTTATTTTGCCGCCAACAGCGCCACCATCCTGGGCATGATGAACACCATGTCCGGCGGCGCCTTCGGCAGAGCCACCATCTTTGCTCTGGGCATCCAGCCCTATATCAACAGCTCCATTATCATCCAGCTGCTGACCGTGGCCATTCCCGCGCTGGAGCGGATGGCCAAGGACGGCGGCGAGGATGGGAAAAAGAAGATCGCCGCGATCACCAGGTACACCACAGTGGCCATCGGCCTGCTGCAAGGCTTCGGTTACTATATGCTGTGCCGCAATTACGATATGCTGTCTGACACCGGGATCTGGGCGGCGTTTGTCATCGTGATCACCTTCACCGCCGGCTCCGCCTTTGTCATGTGGCTGGGCGAGCAGATCACGGAATTTGGCATCGGCAACGGGATTTCCATCATCCTGTTCGCGGGGATCGTTTCCCGGGTGCCCAATATGGTATACTATATCTATTCCGGCATCTGCAACAGATACGGCCTGTCCCAGAACACCAGCATCAACTTCTCCCTGCCCTGGTGGGGCGCCCTGCTGATCCTGCTGGGCATCCTGGCCCTGGTGGTATTCATTGTGTATATCAGCAACGCCGAGCGCCGTATCCCCGTTCAGTACGCGAAGCGGCAGGTGGGCCGCAAGATGTATGGCGGCCAGAGCAGCCATATCCCGATGAAGGTGAATATGTCCGGCGTGATGCCCATCATCTTTGCCCAGTCCATCGCTTCCCTGCCCGCTACGATCTGCGCCTTTATCCCCAACGGCACAAGCTCCACGTTCTACAAGATCTTTGACACCACCGGCGTGGTTTACTGCATCCTGTACTTCCTCCTCATCCTGGGCTTTGGTTACTTCTACGCGACCATTCAGTTCAACCCGGTGGAGGTTGCAAACAACCTGAAGAAGAACGGCGGCTTTATTCCCGGCTTCCGCCCCGGCAGGCCCACCGCTGAATTTATCGGCAAGGTTCTGAATAAGATTACCCTGTTCGGCTCCCTGTATCTGTCCGTCATCGCCATCCTGCCCATCATCACCGGCAATCTTGTCGGCGTCAGCACCCTGGCAGTCGGCGGTACCTCCGTTATCATCGTTGTGTCTGTGGCCCTGGAAACGGTAAAGGCTCTGGAGGCGCAGATGCTGATGAGACATTACAAGGGCTTCCTTGAGTAATCCGTGAGGTGATTTGAGATGAAACTGATTCTTTTGGGGGCGCCTGGTGCCGGCAAGGGTACGCAGGCAGAAATCATCAGTAAGAAGCTGAATATCCCGACCATTTCCACCGGAAATATCCTGCGGGCTGCCGTGAAAAACGGCACCCCCGTGGGCCTGAAGGCCAAGGAGTATATGGATGCCGGCAAGCTGGTGCCGGATGAGGTCATCATCGGCGTCATCAACGAGCGCCTGGCGGAGCCGGACTGCGCCAACGGCTTCATCCTGGACGGGGTGCCCCGCACCATCGCCCAGGCGGAGGCCCTGGAGGATGCGGGTATCGTCTTTGACGCGGTGGTTTCCCTGGAAGTCTCCGATGAGGAGATCGAGGGCCGCATGACCGGCCGCCGCACCTGCCATAGCTGCGGCGCCACCTACCACATTGTCGCGAATCCTCCCAAGAAGGAGGGGGTCTGCGACAACTGCGGCGGTGCGCTGGAGCAGCGCAAGGACGACAAGCCGGAAACCGTCAAGGCCCGGCTGGCCACCTATCACGCGGAGACCGAGCCGTTGAAGGACTTTTACGCCAAGCGGAACGTCCTGAAAACCGTCCCCAACGCGGGCTCCATCGAGGCAGTCAATGCCGCCATTATGGAAGTGCTTCAGTGAGATGTCTGAGCAGATCATCATTAAAAACCAGCATCAGATCGAGATGCTGCGGAAGGCCGGACGGCTGACCGCGCAGGCCCGGGCTTATGCGGGTACGCTGGTTCGTCCCGGCATTACCACCAAGGAGCTGGACGACGCCATCAACAAATTTATCAAGAAACACGGAGGCTATCCGTCCTTCTATCACCTGTACGGCTTCAAGGGGGCTGCCTGTATCTCCATCAACGATGAGATCATTCACGGCGTCCCCGGCAAGTACAGGCTGAAGGAGGGGGACATCGTTTCGGTAGACGTGGGCGCCTGCCTGGGTGATTATCACCTGAACAAGGACAAGTGCGTTGACCGGGGCGGTTTCCACGGCGACTGCTGCGCAACCTTTGCCTGCGGCAGGATTTCGGAGGAGGCCGAGCGGCTGATTCGCGTGACGGAGGAATCCTTCTGGAACGGAATCAGGTACGCAAAGGCCGGCAATCACATCTCCGACATCTCCAAGGGAGTTCAGGACGTGGTGGAGGCCGCGGGATACTCTGTGGTTCGAGAATACACCGGCCACGGTGTGGGCGAATCGGTGCATGAAGCGCCGGAGGTGCCCAATTATGTGGAACGCAGTCACGGGCGCGGCGCCCTCCTGGTGCCGGGCATGGTGATCGCGGTGGAGCCTATGGTCAATGCCGGAGCTGTACAGATCAAAAACAAGTATATGCCCGACGGCTGGTGCGTGCCGGTGACCGCAGACGGAAAGCTGGCAGCACATTATGAAAATACCATCCTGATCACAAACGGCGAGCCGGAAATCCTGACCCGCTGCGAGGAATGAGATGGAGTTGGCCGAAAACAATATCGTTCTCTCCATAGCCGGACATGACAAAGGGAACCTGTTCTATGTTTTAAAGACAGAGGGGGACTTCGTCTGGCTGGCGGACGGAAAGGGGAGAAAGCTGGACGCACCGAAACGGAAACGGCAAAAGCACGTCCGTGGTGTAGGAACCAGCGCACATCCGGCAATCGTTCGATTGCAGAGAGGCGAACCTGTGTGCGACAGAGACTTGCGCCGCGCACTGGCCGCCTTCCGCGATTCAATCCAAGGGAGGTAAGCAGCTTGGCAAAGTCTGACATGATTGAAGTAGAGGGCGTCGTCAAGGAGGCCCTGCCCAATGCCACATTTCTGGTTGACATTGGAAATGGCCATACAATCCAGGCCCATATTTCCGGAAAGCTCCGGATGAATTATATTCGCATCCTTCCGGGTGATAAGGTGACTGTGGAAATGTCTCCGTATGATATGAACCGCGGCCGGATCACCTGGAGAAGCAAGTAAGTACACTGAAGCTCCGCCAGAGGAGAACCAGGTGTGCGGCTCACCGTTCCCCCGGACAGGGAGCGGTAGTTTGACAAGAAACCACACGAGTTTCAAACAGGAGGTAAAACGATGAAAGTAAGACCGTCCGTTAAACCCATGTGCGAAAAGTGCAAAGTCATTAAACGCAAGGGTAAAGTTATGGTAATTTGTGAAAACCCCAAGCACAAGCAGAGACAAGGTTAAGGAGGTGTATTGATTATGGCACGTATTGCTGGTGTTGACCTGCCGAAGGATAAGCGCGTCGAGATTGGCCTGACTTATATTTACGGCATTGGCAGAAAGTCTGCCAACGATATTCTCTCAAAGACCGGGATCAATCCGGACACCCGGGTGAGGGATCTGACGGAAGAAGAAGAATCCGCGCTGCGCGATTGCATCGACCGCGACTACATCGTGGAAGGCGATCTGCGTCGTAACGTTGCCCTGGACATCAAGCGCCTCATCGAGATCGGCTGCTATCGCGGCACCCGCCATCGTAAGAGCCTGCCGGTTCGGGGCCAGCGGTCCAAGACCAACGCGAGAACCCGCAAGGGCCCCAAGAAGACGATTGCGAACAAGAAGAAGTAAGGAGGGATATTGAATGGCTAAACAGAATAACAAGAAGGTCGTGGCCAAGAAGCGCCGCGACCGCAAGGTCGTTGAAAAGGGCGCCGTGCATATCCGCTCCTCTTTCAACAACACCATGGTCACCGTCACCGATCTGCAGGGCAACGCCCTGTCCTGGGCTTCCTCCGGCGAGATGGGCTTCCGGGGCTCCAGAAAGTCCACCCCCTTTGCGGCGCAGACCGCAGCGGAGACTGCGGCGAAGGCCGCGATGGAGTATGGCCTCAAGACTGTGGAGGTCTATGTCAAGGGGCCCGGCGCCGGCCGCGAGGCCGCGATCCGCGCATTACAGGCTGTGGGCCTGGAAGTCACCCTGATCAAGGACGTGACTCCGATCCCTCACAACGGCTGCCGTCCTCCTAAGAGAAGACGCGTCTGATCGAGAAAAGGAGGAAATGTATTATGGCTAAAAATATGCAGCCCATTGCCAAGCGCTGCAAGGCGCTGAACCTGTCCCCCGCCACCATGGGTTACAGCAAGAAGGAAACCAACCGTAACCCCAAGGCCCAGATGAGAAAGAAGCAGTCTGAGTACGCGCAGCAGCTGAACGAAAAGCAGAAGGTCAAGTTTGTCTATGGCGTGCTGGAGAAGCAGTTCCATTCCTACTATGAGAAAGCTGCCCGTATGCCCGGCAAGACCGGCGACAACCTGCTGATCATGTGCGAGCGCCGCCTGGACAACGTTGTATTCCACCTGGGCTTTGCCACCACCCGCCGCCAGGCCCGTCAGTTGGTCAACCACGGCCACTTCACCGTGGACGGCAAGAAAGTAGACATCCCCTCCTTCCAGGTGAAGCCGGGCCAGGTGATCGCCGTTGCCGAGGGCAGCCGCTCCTCCGCCGCCTTCAAGCGTCTGGTTGGCGAGGACGCCCCTGTCGTCACCACTCCCGCATGGATGGAGCGGGATCGGAGCGAGCTGAAGGGCACGATCCTGCAAATGCCCACCCGTGCTGACGTGGATTTCCCCGTGGAGGAGCACCTCATCGTCGAGTTGTATTCAAAATAATATCCACCCCCCGTTTATTGGTGAGCTGAAATACACTGGGGTGGGGGAGCGCCCCGCCCCTGCGACGAGGAGGGTCGAATCTGAATGGTTGAAATCGAAAAGCCCCGCATTGAGTGCGTGGAAAATCCCGGAAACGGTTCCTATGGCAAGTATGTCGTGGAGCCTCTGGAGCGCGGCTACGGGATTACGCTGGGCAACGCCCTGCGCCGTATCCTGCTGTCCTCCCTGCCCGGCACCGCAGTGACCAGCATCAAGATCGCTGGTGTTCAGCACGAATTTACTACCGTCCCAGGTGTGAAGGAGGACGTTACGGAGATCGTCCTGAACATCAAGCGCATCATTGCGAAGCTGTATTGCCAGGGCACAAAGACCGTCTATATCGAGGCATCCGGTGAGTGCGAAGTTACCGCCGGCGACATCAAGACGGATGGCGATGTGGAAATCGTCAACAAAGATCTGCATATTGCATCCCTGGGCCCAGACGCGTCCCTGAATATGGAGCTGACGCTGGGCCATGGCCGCGGCTATGTCCCCGCAGACCGCAATAAGCCCGCGCAGACCATCATCGGCGTGATTCCCGTGGATTCCATTTATAGCCCTGTCAGCAAGGTCAATTATACGGTGGAACCCACCCGTGTGGGCAGCATGACCGACTACGACAAGCTGACCCTGGAGGTGTGGACAGACTCCACCATCTCCGCCCGGGACGCGGTGTCCCTGGGCGCCAAGATCCTGTGCGACCACTTTACGCTCTTCACCGATCTTTCCGAAACGGTGGGCAGCCGCTCTACCGTGGTGGAGAAGCCCAACGACGGAAAGGACAAGATGCTGGAGCTGACCATCGAGGAACTGGATCTGTCGGTTCGTTCCTTTAACTGCCTGAAGCGGGCCAACATCAACACCGTGGAGGATCTGATCTCCAAGACCGAGGAAGAGATGATGAAGGTGCGCAACCTGGGCCGCAAGTCTCTGGAAGAAGTCATCAACAAGCTGGCCTCCCTGGGCCTGTCCCTGGCCAGCGAGGAATCCTGACCCGTCCGGCTGGGGGGAACCTCTGACCAAACGCCTGATCGCCGGTTGATCCGGAGTTTCCCAAACGATCATGCGTCCCCCTTGGGGGCGCAGCCCGGAAATCCGAATCCGGGGTCCCCGTCTACCGGGTGAAGAGCCCGGCCGGGGAATCAACGGGCGCTTTCCAAAGGAAAGCCCTTGTGTAATAAAGGAGGAAAATAAAATGCCTACTCTTCATCACCGCAAGCTGGGCAAGCCTACCGATCAGCGTATGGCAATGCTCCGCGCCATGACCACTTATCTGCTGGAAAACGGCCAGATCAAGACCACCTATACCCGGGCGAAGGAGGTTGCTCCCATCGCAGAGAAGATGATCACACTGGCTAAGAAGAACAACCTGGCCGCTTACCGTCAGGCGCTGGCCTTCATTACCAAGGAGGATGTGGCCAAGAAGCTGTTTGACGAGATCGGCCCCAAGTATGCCGACCGCAACGGCGGTTATACCCGCGTTGTCCGCATCGGGCCCCGCCGGGGCGATGCGGCTGAGATGGCGATCATCCAACTGGTGTAACAGGCCGGGAGTTTTCGACCGTATCAAATCCTGCTCTCCGCTGAGGGCAGGATTTTTTGCGCCCGGGGAGGCTCCGGATGAAACGGCGGCATCCGGCGTCCGGCCCCAGGCGATCCATTCGGAGGCACCGCAGGAAAGAAATCGCACAAAGTCGGGCCCAAAACGTGAAAAGGGGGTTGCAAATGCGAAATCATGTGATATAATAACAAGTGTATAGGCAGGTGTTGGTTAGGAGTAGGGTTTTCGCCCTGCTCTTTCTTATTGGCAAAATTGAAAATCGGATTTTGTGAAAAGGAGCGGTATGAAAAAGGTAACAGAGATTGCGGCAGAGCTGGCAAAGCCCTTTGTGGAGGCGGCAGGCTGTACCCTGTGGGACGTGGAATACGTCCGGGAGGCGGGAACCTGGTTCCTGCGCGTGTATATTGACCATCCTGACGGCGTAAATATTGACCAGTGCGAGGCGGTCAGCCGTCCGCTGAGCGACGCGCTGGATGAGGCGGACCCGATTGAGGGAAGCTATACCCTGGAGGTTTCCTCCGCCGGCGCGGACAGAACGCTGAAGAAGCCGGAGCATTTCGCCCAGTTTATGGGGAAAGAGGTGGAGGTCAAGCTCTACCGCCCCAGGAACGGCGCAAAAATGTTCCATGGCCTGCTGACCGGCTACGAGAACGGGGATGTGACCATCCGCGCCAACGGGGAGCAGCTTACTTTCCCGAAAAAGGAGATCGCGCTCACCCGCCTTTATATTACGTTTTAAAACATAAGGAGAGAATCATTATGGCGACCAGAAAGAAGAAGACCGCCAAGGCCGAGGAGGATTGGGGCAAAGAGTTCTTTGCGGCCTTGGATCAGATCGAGCAGGAGAAGGGGATAAAAAAAGACTATATGATTGAAAAGATCACCCAGGCCCTGATTTCCGCCTACAAGCGGGATCACGAGGGCGTGGGCGAGAACCTGGTGGTTCTGTGCAACGAGGAAGCCGGCACCATCCGCATGATCCTGCGCCGGGAAGTGGTGGAGGTTGTGGATAACCCCAACACAGAGGTGGCGCTGGAGGAGGCCCGCAAGTCCCTGCCCCAGGTGCAGATCGGGGATGAGGTCTCCACGGAGATCAAGCCCAGGAACTTTGGCCGGATCGCGGCCCAAACCGCCCGCCAGGTGATCATTCAGGGCATCCGGGAGGCGGAGCGTGGAATGATCTATGATGAGTTCACCTCCAAGAACCAGGAGATCCTGACCGGCGTTGTGAACCGGGTAGACCCGGAAAACGGCGCGCTGTTCCTGCGCATTGGCTCCGGCACCGAGACAACGGAGGCTTGCCTGACGCCCGGAGAGCAGGTTCCCGGCGAGACCTACCGGGTAGGGGACCGGCTGAAGGTGTATGTGGTGGATGTCCGCAAGACCACCCGGGGCCCCCAGATCCTGATCTCCCGCACCCACTTCGGCCTGGTGAAGCGCCTGTTTGAGATGGAGGTGCCGGAGATCTTCAACGGCGAGGTGGAGGTCAAGTCCATCGCCCGGGAAGCGGGCAGCCGCACCAAGATGGCCGTGGCCTCCAACGACCCCGCGGTGGACCCCATTGGCGCCTGTGTGGGCAACCGGGGCGCCCGGGTGTCCGCAATCGTCAACGAGCTGCGGGGGGAGAAGGTGGACATCGTCAAATACAGCGAGGTGCCGGAGGAGTTTATCGCCTCTGCCCTGTCCCCCGCGTCCGTTATCAGCGTCACTGTGCTGGCCGAGGGCAAATCCTGCCGGGTGGTGGTGCCCGACGACCAGCTCTCCCTGGCAATCGGCAAGGAGGGCCAGAATGCCCGCCTGGCCGCCAAGCTGACCGGATATAAGATCGACATCAAGCCCGAATCTGCCGCAAGTGAGCCGGAGGAACCGGAGGAAGAGGATCTGCTGGCAGACGAGGAGCCTGCGGAATGAGACAAGGAGCTGCTCTATGCCGAAGAAAATCCCCATGCGGCAGTGCGTTGGCTGCCGTGAAATGAAAAACAAACGAGAGATGATCCGGGTGGTCAGATCTCCGGAGGGGGAGATCTCCCTGGACTTCCGGGGAAAGAAGCCGGGCCGGGGGGCCTATGTGTGCCCCAGCCGGGAGTGCCTGGCCAAGGCCATCAAGTCCAAGGCCCTGTCCAGAGCCCTGGACGTGGCCATCCCCCAGGAGGTCTACGAGGCCCTGGAGGGGCAGATGGAGGCGGGAGAATGAGCAATATCCTTCATCTGGTGTCCATCGCCCGCAAGGCTGGCAAGCTGGAGGCGGGGGATGAGCCCACTGCGGCGGCGGCCCGGGCCCGGCGTGCAAAGCTGATCCTGGTGGCGAAGGACGCCACGGAGAACACCTACCGCAGAGTGCGGCATCTGGGGGAGGCAGGCGGCGTGACCTGGATCTCCACCCCCTACACGAAGGCAGAATTGGGGCGGGCCATTGGCCGCAGCTCCTGCGCAATGCTGGCGGTGATGGACATCGGCCTGGCAGCCGCCATGGTGCGGGGCCTGGCGGAGGACGACCCGGAGAAGTTTCAAATCACCATGGAGCGCATGGACGTCAGGGCGGAGAAAGCGCTCCGCCGCCAGCAGGAAGCGCGCCGGCATGAGAAAAATCTCAAAACCGGCAAATTCCGGAACAAGCAGCGGGCCAAGGCTGCGGAGGAGGCCGCCCCCCTCCGGGAGCAGGCGCCGCGTCCCCCGGCCTCCGGCCGGCCCCAGCATAAAAAACGGACAGATCCGGCTCCGACGAACCACAGCGGGCGCAAACGCCACACCAAGGGCAGCGGCCGCAGCAACCGGTATGAGGAATACGGCCCCTCCGGCCGCCCCCCTCACCGCCGTAATCAAAAGCGCCGTGAGCCGTAAGAAGAGCGCCGCAGCAGCGGCAAGAGAGAAAACAGGAGTTTGTTCCAATCAGAAAGGACGGCGGCCCGCCGCTGTTCCTTCTGATTGGTGCAAGCTCACCGAATGATGGAGGTGGCCTATTTGAGTATTGTAACGAAATATAAAGTGCGCGACCTGGCCAAGGATTTTGGCATCAGCGCAAAAGAAGTGACGGAGATCCTGACGAACTACGCCACTGCGCCCAAGAGCACCCAGACTTCCCTGAATGACGAAGAGCTGTCCCTGGTGTTTGAGTACCTGACCCAGCACCGCCAGGTGGACAGCATCGAGACGATTTATGCCGACACCTATCAGGGAGGCGGCAAGGCGGCCGGAGGCAAGCAGCCCGCAAAGGCGGAGGAACCCCGGAAAGAGCAAAAGCAGAACCCGTCCCGTCAGAGCGGCGGCAAGTCCGGGGCAAATGGCCAGGGCAAAACCCAGGCCCAGGGGCAGAACCAGTCCCAGGGCAAGAGTCAGCCCCAGGGGCAGAACCAGTCCCAGGGCAAGAATCAGCCCCAGGGGAAAAATCAGTCCCAGGGCAAAACCCAGGGCCAGGGGCAGAATCACAGCCAGAGCAAGCAGAAGCAGCCCAAGCAGAACGGCCAGCCCGCCCAGAAGCCGCCCCAGGGCGGCCAGCAGCAGGCGGGCCAGCCCGCCGGCAGCAAGGTGCCCAAGAAGAAGATCGTGGACACCCGCAAGCAGAACAGCGTGAATCTGGAGCGCTATGACCAGCGGCTGGAGGATCTTGCGCCCGAACGCGCCAACAAGATGAAGCAGGGCAAGGAGAAGATCCGCCAGGGCAGCAAGAACAAGGGGAGCAGCTTCGGCAGCAAGCGCAGGCAGGAGGAGCAGGAGAAGCTGAAGCGCCTCCACCGGGAGGTGGCCAAGAAAGCCCCGGTCAAGGTGACCATCGGCGACGAGATCGCCGTCAACGAGCTGGCTTCCCGTATGAAGAGAACCGGGCCGGATGTGGTCCGGGCCCTGGTCAAGAACGGCTTTATGGCATCCCTGTCCGATGTCATTGACTTTGACACCGCCGCCCTGATCGCGGAGGAGATGGGCTGTAAGGTGGAGCGGGAGGTGGTCGTCACCATCGAGGAGCGGCTCATCGACGATTCCGCCGATAAGGAAGAGGATCTGGTGCCCCGGGCGCCTGTGGTCGTGGTCATGGGCCACGTTGACCACGGCAAGACCTCCCTGCTGGACTATATCAGAAACACCAACGTCGCCTCCGGCGAGGCCGGCGGCATTACCCAGGCCATTGGCGCCTACCAGGTTCAGGTCAACGGGAAGCCCATCACGTTCCTGGATACCCCGGGCCATGAAGCGTTTACCGCAATGCGGGCCAGAGGCGCCATGATTACCGATGTGGCCATCCTGGTGGTTGCCGCATAATACGGCATCATGCCCCAAACCGTGGAGTCCATCAACCACGCGAAGGCCGCCGGGATTCCCATTGTCGTGGCCATCAACAAGATGGATAAGCCCCATGCGGACCCGGAGCGTATCAAGCAGCAGTTGACTGAGTATGAGCTGGTCTGCGAGGACTGGGGCGGGGAAACCGTTGTGGTGCCCATCTCCGCCAAGACCGGCATGGGCGTTGAGAGCCTGCTGGAAAACGTCACCCTGGTGGCGGAAATGGCCGAGCTGAAAGCCAATCCGAACCGCGCCGCCAAGGGCGCCGTGATTGAGGCAAGGCTGGATAAGGGCCGGGGCCCGGTGGCCACCCTGCTGGTGCAGAACGGCACCCTGAAGCAGGGGGACATCATCATCGCCGGAACCGCCGTGGGCCGGGTTCGGGCCATGACCGACTTCAAGGGCAGAAAGCTGAAGGAGGCCGGCCCCTCTGTCCCCGTTGAGATCATTGGCATGGGCGAGGTGCCCGGCGCGGGGGACAGCTTCTACGCCGTGGCCGATGAGAAGATGGCCCGGGAGCTGGTGGAGCAGCGCAAGCAGGAGGCCAAGGACAAGGCGAATGCCCCGGTTCAGAAGCTGTCTCTGGACGATCTGTTCTCCCAGATCCAGCAGGGCGAGCTCAAGACCCTGAATATTATCGTCAAGGCCGATGTCCAGGGCTCCGCCGAGGCGGTCAAAGCCTCTCTG
>CAYSNK010000038.1:0-12213 GCA_964432375.1 uncultured Oscillospiraceae bacterium
ACCGCCGCCTGGATCTGCCACTCCGGGTTGGAGGCGTCAATGACATGGAGAATCAGATCCGCGTATTCCAGCTCCTCCAGGGTGGCCTTGAACGCCTCCACCAGCAGGTGGGGCAGCTTGCGGATAAAGCCCACGGTGTCGGAAACCAGCACCGTACAGGTGTCGGAGAGCTTCAAGGGGCGGGTGGTCGTGTCCAGCGTGTCGAAGAGCCTGTCGTTGGCGGGGATGGCCGCGCCGGTGAGCCGGTTGAGCAGGGTGGATTTCCCCGCGTTGGTGTAGCCCACGAGGGCCACCACCGGGATCTCATTCTTCTCCCGCCTCACCCGCTGGGTGGCCCTCACCCGGCGCACCTCCTCCAGCTCCTCCTTGAGCTTGGCAATCTTGCTGCGGATATGGCGGCGGTCGGTTTCCAGCTGGGTTTCCCCGGGCCCTCGGGTTCCAATGGGGCTCTTGCCGCCGGAGGCGGTCTGCCGCGTCAGGTGGCCCCACATCCCCGTCAGCCGGGGCAGCAGATACTGATACTGGGCCAGCTCCACCTGGAGGCGGCCCTCCTTGGTGCGGGCACGCTGGGCGAAAATATCCAGGATCAGGGCGGAACGGTCTATGACCTGAACCCCCAGTTCCTCCGTCAGCACCCGGATATTGGAGGGGGAAAGCTCGTTGTCAAAGATCACCAGGTCGGCATCGGCGGCCTCCACCAGCGTCCGAATCTCTGCCGCCTTCCCCTCGCCGATAAAGGTGCGGGGGTCCGGGGAGGGCCTGCTCTGGAGAACGCTCCCCACGCAGACGCCTCCCGCCGTTTCCAGCAGGGCTTTCAGCTCCTCCATGGTGGACTCGTCCGCGCTCTCCCGGGGGCCCAGGGCGAAGGATGACAGCCCCACCAGCACCGCCCGGTTGATCTCCTGGTTTTTGTTGTCCTTCAGCATAATATCCATAGGCGGCCTCCTTTCCTCACGATTGCCGTTGCCGATAAGAAAAAGCGGCCTCTTTTCGAAGCCGCTTTTTGTTTCCTCAGTTGCCCAGACCGTACTTCTTGTTGAAGCGGCTGACACGACCGCCGGTATCCACCATTTTCTGCTTTCCGGTGTAGAAAGGATGGCACTTGGAGCAAACTTCAACCCGGATGTCCTTCTTGGTAGAGCCGGTTGCAATCACATTGCCACAGGCGCAGCGGATGGTGGTCTGCTGATAATTGGGATGAATTCCAGCTTTCATTGTATATTCACCTCTTTCAAGCGTAAAAAATCAAACTATTACAATTACTTTCACAATAGCCTATTTATCTTATCACAGTCCCGGCGGGATTGCAAGGGTTTTTTTCCTTTCTCTTTTCATCTTTTTTTCGGCTTTTTGTGCCGCCCGGCGCCCTTGCGCGTACGGCAGCTTACAACTCCACCGCCGAATCCGTCTGGAAAAACCACAGATACCGGTGGGCCACCGGGATTCCGGTGATCTCCTCCAGGGCCGCTGTGTAGACCTCCAGCTGCCTCTGATACGCCCTGGCCCGCAGGGGCTCCTCCCCCCTGGCCACCCGGTCGGTTTTGAAATCCACCACGGTGATCCCCTCCAGGGTGCGAAACCACAGGTCGATTACCCCCTGGAGCAGCACACGCTCTCCCCGGGCCGCTTCTCCGTAATACCGGGCCCCATCGGAGAGCAGGGAGAATTTAAACTCCCGCTCCATCCCCTGGCTCCTGGCCTGCCGCCCCAGCGCGGAGCGGAAGAAGCCCGCCGCCTTCCGGGGTTCGCAGGCCCGGGCCTGGGTCTCCGTCATACAGCCCTTTTCCACCAGCCGGGCCAGTTCCTCCCCGGCCCCCTGAACGGTGGAGGCTTTCTCCGGGTCGCAGAGCTGCATGAAGAGATGGAGGGCGGTGCCTGCCTCCGCAGGGGTAAGGGGCCGTTCCTCCCGGGCAAAGTCCGGCCTGCGGAAGGAGACGGGCCGCCGGGCCACGGCTGTGTCCTCCGCCGCCTCCTCGTCCTGAAAGCGGCCCTTCAGCTGGGTGGCGGTCAGCTTGGAGGGGATATCCGCCACGGCCCCGTGGGGATAGCGCCAGGCAAGGTGCTCCAGGGACGGAGCCTTCTCCTCCCCGGCCCCGGCCCGCCGCTTTTTCGGGCGGAAATAGGTCTCCGGCCTCTGGCCGTCCACCACCCGGATCTCCCAGGGTTCGTCCGGCCCCAGGTACCGGTTCAGCGGCTGGCCTCCCCGCCGGAGGCACTCTCCCTCCCCCCGGGTCATGGCGGCGGACAGCACCCACTCCCCCATGCTGCCCATGCCCATCAGGGATTGGGGCTCCATGGGATAAGCGGCGTTCAGGGTCAGCTTTTCCAGCGTGCTGTCCGCGTTTCTCAGCGTGCAGACCATAATCAGCTTTTCCCTGGCCCGGGTCACAGCCACATAGAGCAGCCGCAGCTCCTCGGCGCAGAGCTCCCGCTCCAGCCGGAGGGCCACCGCTGTCCTGGCCAGGGTGGGGTACTCCACCATCCGCTCCGTATCCAGCCCCTTTGGGCCCACGCCCAGCTCCCCGTGAAAGAGCATGGGGGCCCGCTGGTCGGTGCGGTTAAACCGGCGGCCCAGCCCGGCCAGCACGACCACCGGAAATTCCAGGCCCTTGGCCTTGTGGATGGACATGATACGCACGCCGGAGCCCTGGGTGCCGGTGACGGTAATGCTGCGGCCCGTTTCCTGCAGGCGGCGCAGTTGGGTCACAAAGGAAAACAGCCCCTTGTGCCCCCCGGCCTCGTATTGGCGGGCGTAGGCGTAGAGCAGGAGCAGGTGTTCCCTCCGGTTCTCCCCTCCCTCCATGGCGTCGAAGATGGCCAGCATCCCCGTCTCCTCATAGAGGTTCCACAGGAGCCGGGAGGCGGTCTGGTCGGCGGAGCGGAACCGCAGCCCCTCCAATTCCGCCAGGAAATCCCGGCAGGGGCCGTCTCCCCCCTCCCCCCGGCGGCACAGGGCGGTGTAAAAATCCCCCTCCCGGCAGTTGGCCCGAATCTCCGCCAGCTGATCCGGAGTGAACCCGTACAGGGGGGAGCGCAGGACGGAGATCAGCGCCACGTCCTGGTGGGGATTGTCGATAATTTGCAGGAAGCTCAGGGCCACGGAGATCTCCGTGGAGGAGAAGAAGTCCTCTCCCCCCTCCGCCTGCCAGGGAATCCGGTGGCTGTCCAGCGCCCGGGTCAGTTCCCCCATCACGGAGCCGGGGGAACGATAGAGAATGGCGATATCCGTCCAATCCGCCCGCCGGGTCTCCTGACCCTCGGTCACCGGATGGCCCTCCTCCACCAGCTTCCGGACGCGGCGGGCCACAAAATCCGCCTCCACCCGGCTGGTGGAGTCCCGCTCCTCCCCCTCCGGCGTGACAAGGCCGGAGAGATCCACCACATCCAGCTCTACCCGATCCTCTTTCTCCGGGGGATAGGGAAGGCCGGGGTTCAGATAGTGCTCCGGGGTATAGTCAATTTCCCCGAACTCCCTGCTCATCAGGGCTTTGAAGAGGAAGTTGGCCCCATCCAGCACGTTTTTCCGGGAGCGGAAGTTTTTGGACAGCACCACCTTCCTGGGCTGCCCCGGCTCCGCCTCCCGGTAATCGGGGAACCGGGCAAACCGATCCATAAAGATGGTGGGATCAGCCAGGCGGAAGCGATAGATGGACTGCTTCACGTCCCCCACCATGAACAGCTTCCTGCCCCCCTCCGAAACCGCGTGAAAGATGGCGTTCTGCACCTGGTTGGTGTCCTGATATTCGTCCACCATGACCTCGGTATAGCGCCGGGCCAGGCGGGAGCCTGTGTCTGTGGGGGCCCCCTGGGAATCCGCCAGAATCTTCAGGGCCAGGTGTTCCAGGTCGCTGAAATCCACCAGCCCCCGGCGGCGCTTCTCTTCGGTGTAGGCCCTGTCAAATTCCTCCGTCAAATCCAGCAGGGAGACAACCGCCGGGGCCGCCGCCCGCATATCCTCCAGCAGCTCCCGGCTGCTCCGGCTGAACCGGGCCGTCACCGCCTCCATCCGATCCCTGCACAGCTTCTTCATCCCCTTTACCCGGTTGGCAAGGGCCGGGTTCTCCGGGCTGCGTACCGCCTTCAATCTGCCGTAGTTCAGGTGGCAGCGGCGGCAGGCCATATCCCAGCCGGTTTCCAGGGCGGCGATGAAGTCATCCAGGCTGTCCATCAGGTCGCAGAGGGCGGGGGCATAGGCTTCCTCCAGCTTTCCCTCCCCGTCCAACTGGTTGAGGAGGCCGGTGAGCTGTTGGAACCAGTATTTTGCCTGGGCCAGGGCGTCCTCCAGGAGCAGCTTGCCCCAGGGGGTCTCCCCCGCGTCCGTCACCCCCTCCAGGCGGAACAGCTCCCGCTGCTCTGCCAACCACCGGCTGGGGTCGGGATGGCTCTGCACCTTGGCGTGGATGTCCAGCACCATGCCGGTCAGCTTTTGGTCATCCCGCCCGGCGGACATGGTGTCCAGCAGGCGGGAAAAGCTGTCTCCCTCCTCCACCCGCTCGTAATGCCCCTCCATCACCCGATCCAGCACCCGATTTTTCAGGACGCCGCACTCGCTGTCCTCCGCCACCCGGAAGTCCGGGGCCAGGTCGATGAGGTGGCCGCTCTCCCGCAGCACCGTCTGGCAAAAGGAGTGGATGGTGGAAATCTGGGCGCGGTAGGCCAGGGCGCTTTGGCGGCGCAGGTGCCGGTCCCCCGGGCTGGCGGCGATCCGCTGGTTCAGAGCGTCGATGATCTTTCCCCGCAGCTCCGCCGCCGCCGCCTTGGTATAGGTGATGATGAGGAAATGGTCCAAGTCCTCCCCCTCATCGGTGACCCGCTTCATCAGCCGCTCCACCAGGACCTTGGTTTTGCCGGAGCCCGCCGCTGCGGACACCAGCAGGCTGCCGCCCCGGTTTTCCACCGCTTCCCGCTGCTCCTCCGTCAGGGTAATTCCCATCATACGCCCTCCTCTCCACATTCTTCTTCCAGCTTCTCCCAAAACTCCCCGGCCTTGACGCTGGGCAGATACCTCCGGCGGCAGCCCGCCTCCCCCTCTTCAAAGTGGCAGGCTGCCATGTAATCGCAGAAATTGCAGGCGGTGCGCTCCCCGTGGTAATAGGGATCTGCATCCACGTTTCCGGCGGAAAAGTCCCGGCCGATCTCCTGCAAGATCTTTTCAATATGCCGCTTCAACTGGCCCATCTGGGCGGCGGAGGCCAGGCAGTCGCCGGAGAGTTTTCCCCCCTTCAGCACCCGGATCGGGAGGAATCGAATCCCCTCCGCCCCAGCCTGCTCCATGGCCGTCAGCACCTCCTCGTCCTTCAGCAGCAGGCCGGAGCGAACCAGGCTCTTGTCCACCCGCCGCTGCCGCTCCGTCTCGTCCAAGTCCCGCTCCCCGGAGACGATCACATCCCGGGCCGGCAGGTAGAGCACCCCGGCGGGGACAGGGTCCCGCTGCCCCAGGACGTACTCCCCCTTCTCCTGGAGGGTGAACAGGTAAATCAGCATCTGGAGGCCCAGGCCGTTCCACACATCGGTGAAGTCGAAGGACTTCTGCCCGGTCTTATAGTCCACCACCCGGTAATAGAGCCGTCCGTTGTGATACCAGCCGTCCACCCGGTCCACAAAGCCGGTGATGGACAGGGTCAGCTTCCCCGCCTGAACCTGCACCGGCACATCGCTGCCCACACCGAAGCCCAGCTCAAAGTCTATGGGCTGGAATTTAGAGCAGCGCAGTTCCTCCGCCACGTTGCGAACCACCTGATCCACGCTCCGGAGCAGGCGGCGGAAGAGGTATTGGAACCGCCGGGGCTTGTCCTCCACCCCGCCCAGCTCATAGCGCACATAGGCGGCCACCGCCTGGCGGGTCAGCTTTTGGAGTTCCTCCTCCCCGCAGCACGGAATGCCTCCGGCGTCCTTCGCCCCCTTCAGGACGTGCTCCAGCACATAGTGGACAAAGGTGCCCGCCTCCGGCGCGCTGAACCCGGCGGGCTTCCGGGCCTTGGCCTTCAGCCCGTACTGCATGAAATAGGAGAAATGGCAGCCCCGGAGCTTATCCATCTTGGAGGCGGAGAGGCGGATCATCGAGGAGTACAGATCCTCCACCGCCCGGCCTGACAGCCGCCCCCGCTCCCTTTGGAAGGAGCGCTCCAGCCGCTCCGCCTGGCGGGCGGTGTCCGGATTCTCCTTCAGAGCCGCCAGGAGCGCCGGATTCCGGGTTTCCGCCAGGGATTCCAGGGCGGGAACCGGAGCGGAAAGGCGGTATTCCTCCCGCTTCTCCCGGCCCCGCACCCGGGGACAGTGGGGAAACAGGGCTTCCAGACGGCTGACCAGAAAGGCGGGGCGCTGCTCCTCCCCGGTGCTCCCCCGGCGGGAGCGGCAGACCACCAGCTTCTCCCGGGGCAGGGAGACCAGCTCATAGACGATGGTCATCTCCCGCTCCAGCCGCTCCGCCGGGGAGGGGGCCAGGGACAGGCCGTAGCCCGCCAGCAGCGCCCGGTCATCGTCGTTGAGGAGGCCGCCGGACTCCCCGTTCAGGGGGAAGGCGGTGTCCTCCGCCCCCAGGATGATCAGACACTTCAGGTTTTTATGGGCCATGCGGGGAGCGTCCCCCACAGTGACCCGATCCAGGGACACCGGGATGGAGCCCACATCGTACTGGCTCAGCACCAGCCGGAATAGCTGGGAGAACTCCGCCAGCTCCAGCTTTTCCTCCCCCAGCAGCCGGGCGCACTGCTCCAAGGCGCCGCAGAGGATCTCCCAAAGCTGGCTGTATTCCTCCGCCCGGTTCAGGTCGCCCCGCCGGGTCAGCTCCTCGCTTCGGGCCTCCAGCCGCTCCCGAAGGCCGATCTCCTCCAGAAAATCGTAGAGGGCCATGGCTCGCTGGGCGCCGGTGTCCCCCTTGGCGTTTTTCAGGTGCTCCAGGGGGGCGATCACCCGGCGGCGCAGGCCATCCAGTTCCCTGGTCAGGGCGGTGCTCTTTTCGTCCCACTTCTGGGCATAGCCCTCCGGATGCCAGCTCCAGGGGGCCTCCGCCGTCCACTTGCTCCCCCGGATATCCCAGCGGAGCACATAGTTTTCCAGCTTGTCCCGCTCCTCCGGGGAGATCCCGGTGAGGCCGGTTTTCAGATAACGGAACAGATCGTCGTATTCAAAGCCGCCGGACACCGCCTCCAGCGCGGAGGTGATCAGCGCCAGCACCGGCTTTTGCAGAATATCCGTCATGCGGTTGAGAAAGACCGGGATGCCATACCTGCCGAACACCCCCTCGATCTCCTCCTCCCAGCCGGAGATACTGCGGGCGGTGACGCCAATCTCCCGCCAGCGCCAGCCCTGCTCCCGGGCCAGCTCCAGGATCTTCCCGGCGGCGTACTCCACCTGGTCAAAGGGGGTTTCGCCGGTGTAAAGCTCCACCGCCTGGGTGTTTTCCGGCCAGGGCTCCGCCTCCCCGTAGAAGGCGGCCTCCAGCCAGTCCAGGGGCGGCGCCCAGCCCCGCCGGGGGCCCTTCCGGTGCTCGATCCGCACCTCCGCCCCGGCGTCCCGGGCCAGGCGCACCAGGCTGGCCACGGTGCGGTGGGCCGGTTCAAACTCCGAACGAAGCTGCCGGGTGTCCATCCCGTCACAGGTCAGCCCGATGGTCAGGCTGCGGGCCTGGCGGAGGATCTCCTTCAGCACGCCCTGCTCCTGGGGGGTGAAGTCCACAAAGCAGTCCGCATAGACATCGCACCCCGCCAGATAGCGGCTCTCCCGCAGGCCCTCCGCCAACCGGGTCAGGCGATCCCTGGGGTCCGCCGCCCGCTGGGCGGTGAGGGCGTCATAGGCGGAGAGGATCAGGCCCAGATCCCGGAGCTTGTCCCCGTCCTCCCCGCCGGTGTCCGCCCCGGCGTCCATCACCTGCTCCGGCCGGACGCAGTAGCTTTTCAGCTCCTCCGACGTGGACAGCAGCCCCTCTAAAAAGGCCGCCCGCCGGGAGGGGCGGCGGTAGACGGTGAGCTGGCTCTCCACCGCCTTGACCGCCCGGTGCATCAGCAGCATCCTCCCCCCCTGATCCAGCACAGGCACATTCAGCCCGCCGGCCTGGGCAAACACCCGGCTGGCCAGCCGGGTAAAGGACAGCACCTCCCCGTACAGGGAGGTGCCCGGCCCCCCTGCCTGGCTCAGCCTGCGCTCCATCTCATGGGAATACTGCTCCGGCACCAGGTAATACTGCCTCCTGGCCCGCCCTTCCCGGCAGAACTGCCCCAGCATCTCTTCCGTTTTCCCGGTTCCGGCCCGGCCCAGAATCAGCGTCAGCATGGGAACCCCTCCTGATAGAATGTTCTATCAGGATTATATCATGGATTTTGAAAAATTCCACTGTCCCGGGAAAAAAGAAGCCCCCCTTTGTGCAAGGGGGGCGCGGCACAGCCGCAGCGGGGGATCGTTCTTTTGAAATTTACCCGGCGTCAATCCTCCAGGATATACACCAGGACGGCGCGGCGGCCAAACTGGACGCACTCGGCCTCCGTGTCGTAGTAGAGATCCACCCGGTTGCCCTTGATGGCGCCGCCGCAGTCCTCTGCGGTGGCATAGCCGTAGACAATGGAGCCATCCTCAGTGACAATATACATCCGGGTGCCGTAGGGGATCACCCTGGGGTCTACCGCGATGGCCCCCACCCGGGGGGTGGTGCCGGTGGCGGTGGGCTGGCCGGACTCATCCGTGTAGGCGGTGGCGGTGCAGGTGAGAACCCGGGAGTAATACACCCGCTCGCCGGAGGGAGTGATCAGGGAGTTGGGGATGTAGGTGCCGTAAGTGACCTCCTCCGCCACCGGCGCCTCCTGGACGGCGGAGCTGAGGCGGATATATTCCGGCTCCTCGTCCTCCCGCAGAATGACCTGATAGCAGTCGTAGCCCTTCCCGTTCTTCCCCTGTTGGGTCACCACCTCCGTCCCGTCCTCCATGGCGGGGTCCTCTGTCCGGATGGTTTCATAGGGGATATCAAAAAACTCTGTCTCATAGACAACCTTGGCCCGGCTGATTCTAATCAAGGTGCCCTCGGAAATGCTGCTGTCCAGGTCGGGGCTCACCGTGTCATAGGCCCCCAGCCTGATTTCCATCTCCTCAAGCACCTCGCCCACGGTGGATTCCGCCGTGAAGATGGTGCGGGTGTCCCCGTCGCATTTCACCGTCACCGCCCGGTTATCCGTGATATTCACGGTGGAGACAAGGGATTCGCTGGTGAGCCGGGTTTCCTCCATCTGATAGATGGGATTGCTGAGACAGACCATTTGGGTTTCCACCCCGCTGGCAAAGGAAACTCGCTCCCGGTCGGGCATGGCCGCCGTCAGGACGCAGGCCAGCGCCACCGCCAGAAGGGATACGCCGCCGATCAGCAGCGGCTTGATTCGTCTGCCGGATAACGGATTCCGTATGTGCGCTTTCATAACAACCTCCATGGGCCGCAGCGCCCACCCTTGGGGCCGCGGCATTTACAGATGTGTAACTGTTGTTACCCTTTTGTAATCATTTGGATTATAGATGATTCAGGAGGAATTGTCAACACTTTTTTTCTTCTGGCGCAGTTTTTTCCTTCAAAAGTGATGCCGGAATGAAAACTTATTTGCTGCCCTTGGTCAATTCGCCTATTTTTTTCGCCGGTTTTCCACATTTGCCGGAGTTTTGGGGAAAGTTTGCTCCATTTTTTGGAGCATTTCTCATTTACATCTGTCCGGGATTGCCTTATAATAAAGTTATCTGATTGATTTGCGGCAAGGAGGAACCGACGTGACCAAACGGGAACTATATGAATCCAAATTCATCACTTTGGATGAGGCGCTGGGGATGATCCGCTCCGGCGACACCATCGCGCAGGCCGCCTACGGCAACGAGCCCCTGGCCATGCTGCGCAACCTTCACACCATCGCGGATCGGGGAGTTAAGGACGTCTGCGTCTGGATGGGTTCTCCCCAGGAGGAGTATCCCTTTATCTCCGACCCCAACAACAACCTGGACGGCGTGATCTCCGTCAACTCCATCTTCTTCGGGGCCCCCCTGCGGAAGCAGGTCGCCAAGGGCAGCCGGCGCATCAACTTCTGCCCCAACCATCTCCATTCCATCTCCACCGTCATGCTGGAAACCCGCCGCCCCACCATTTTCTGGGCCGCCGTCACCCCCATGGACCGCTACGGCTATGTGTCTGTCTCCTGCACCCAGCAGGCCGAGCTGGAAATGCTGGATCTGTGCGACCTGGTGATTTTCGAGGTCAACAAGCAGCTTCCCCACACCGGGGGCACCGTCCGCGTTCCCATTGAGCACGTGGACTACTTTATCGACGTGGACTACCCCATTACGGAGGCCCCCGTCCAGCCCGCCAGCCCCATCCAGGAGCAGATCGCCCACTACGCCTCCTCCCTGATCAAGGACGGGGACACCATCCAGCTGGGCATCGGCGGCCTGCCGGACGCTGTGGCCCACGACCTGGTGGATCGCCACGACCTGGGAATCTACACCGAGATGATCGGAACCGCCATGGGCGAGCTGATGGCCTGCGGCGCGGTAAACAACAGCAAGAAGAGTTTCTACCGCAACCGCACCATCGGCGCCTTCTGCTGGGGTTCCCGGGCCCTCTACGACTTCGTGGATGACAACCCCATGGTGGAGATTTTGCCCACCAGATACGTCAACAACCCCTTTAACATCGCGAAAAACGACAATATGGTGTCGCTGAACACCGCTCTGGAAATCGACCTGACCGGCCAGGTGTGCTCCGAGTCCCTGGGCTCCCTGCAATATTCCGGCACCGGCGGCGCCACGGACTTTGCCTATGGCGCCTACCACGCCAAGGGGGGCAAGGGGATCATCGCCATCAACGCCACCGCCAAAAACGGCACCATCTCCCGCATTGTCCCCACTCTGAAGCCCGGCGCGGTGGTTTCCATCCAGCGGAATATCGTGGACTATATCGTGACAGAGTACGGCATCGCCCAGCTCCGGGGCAAGACCATCCATCAGCGGGTAAATGAGATGATCAGCATTGCCGCCCCGGAGTTCCGCCAGGAGCTGCGGCAGCAGGCGGACAAGCTGATGCTGTGGTAAGTCATATCAGAGGAACCCCTGAACAAATCAGATATTTATATGGAGGTGCGCCCGATGGCGACAATTCAAACAGTGCTTGGCCCGGTGTCCACGGACGCCCTGGGCCAGACCCTGATGCACGAACATATCACCTGCGCGGACTGGTCCATGCGCATGGCATTTGGGGATCGCTATTATCAGCATGACAAGATGGTGGAGCTGGCCGTCGGCCAACTGAAGCGTGCCAGGGAGTATGGCATTGCCACCCTGGTGGACGGCACCGCAGTGAACCTGGGCCGGGATATCCGCCTCCTGCGGGAGGTTTCCGCCGGCAGCGGCGTCAACATTGTGGCCTCCTCCGGCTTCTACTATCAGGAGGAGGCGTGGCTGGTCTCCCGGGACGAGGAGGAGATCTATGAACTGCTGCTGGAGGAGTGCCGGAACGGCATTTCCGGCACCGATTCCCTCCCGGGAATGATGAAAAACGGCGTGGCGTCGGCGGGGGTCACCCCCTTGCAGCAAAAGCTGCTCCACGCGGTGGGCCGGGTCTCCAAGGAAACCGGGCTGCCCATATTCTGCCACCACGACCCTTCAGTAAAGAGCGGTTATCAAATCATGGAGGTCTACGCCTCCGCAGGGGTGGCCCCCCACAAGGTCATAATCGGCCATACCGGGGACACCAACGACCTCGCCTATCAGGAGGACATGGTGAAAATGGGCTGCTACATCGGCTTTGACCGGCTGGCCTACGGCAGCCTGGGAAACTCCGTGGAGAACTGCGTCCGGAACATCGTCTCCCTCTGCGAAAAGGGCTATGAAAACCGCCTGCTCCTCTCCCACGACTGGGCCGCCTACCTGGGCTTTTGGGACAGTTGGGATAAGACGGTTTCCGCCGACTACCTGCATCTGGACATTGATTATTCCTTTATCAGCCGGGTGGTCCTCCCCATGCTGAGGGCGGCGGGCTTGACGGAAGGGGACATTCATGTTATGATGGTGGAGAATCCAAGGCGCTTCTTTGAAGGAGCGGCGGAATAACGCCCTGTGGAAAAGCTGCCGGAGGGGATTCTCCCGGCCGCTTTCCCGGGGTTGTCTGCGGGTATGATGGAATTGGCAGACATGTGAGATTTAGGTTCTCATGCAGAGATGCGTTGGGGTTCGAGTCCCCATACCCGCACCAAA
>CAYSNK010000039.1:0-11886 GCA_964432375.1 uncultured Oscillospiraceae bacterium
AGATGGCCGGCATGGCGGCCCATGACCTCCACCACGGAGCAGCGCTCATGGGACTGCATGGTGTCTCTCAGCTTGTCGATGGCATCCACAGCGGTGTTGCAGGCGGAGTCAAAGCCGATGGTGTAGTCTGTGCAGGCGATGTCGTTGTCTATTGTGCAGGGAATACAGACGCAGGGGACCCCCAGCCGGGAAAGGGCCTGAGCCCCCCGGAATGTTCCGTCCCCGCCGCAGCAGATCAGGCCGTCGATTCCCAGATAGCGGCAGTTGTCCGCAGCCCGCTGGAGCCCCTCGGGCTGCATCATTTCCAGGCAGCGGGCCGTATATAGGATCGTACCGCCCCGGCACAGCAGGCCGTCCACACTCCGGGCCGTCATAGGCCGGAAGTCATTGGCGATGAGCCCCGCATAGCCCCGCTGGATTCCCAGGACTTCCACCTGGTTCGCAATCGACATACGAACCACAGCGCGAATCACCGCGTTCATCCCCGGGGAATCTCCGCCGCTTGTCAGAATGCCGATCCGCCGGATCTTTTTCTCTTCCATTGTAATCTCTCCTTTGCGTGTTCCGGGAACAGTTCCTTCTATCCGCTATTGTAAACGGTTCCGGGCCGGAAATCAAACATAATTTCTCAACCGGCCGTTTTTTTGAGATCCTTACGCCGGGTGCTGGCAGCCTGCCGGGTCGATGGTGTAGTCTCCGTCCAGGATCAGCTCTGAAATTGGCACGATGGTATAGCCCTCGCTGAGCAGGCTTTCCAAAATTCCGGGCAGGGCCTCCGGGGTGTGGAGGGCCGCGTTGTGGAAGAGGACAATGCTGCCGCTGTCCACCTGGCCCAGCACCCGGTCTGTGATTTCCGGGGCGGAGAGCTCCTTCCAGTCCAGGGAGTCCACGCTCCACTGAACCGGCTCCATGCCCAGGGAGCGGATCGTCTCGATCACCTGGTCATTGTAGTCCCCATAGGGACAGCGGATCAGGGTGGGTGTCACCCCGGTGATGGCGGCAATTTTCTCGTTGCAGGCGGTGATCTCGTCGATGATGGTCTGCTGGTCGCATTGGGTCAGGTACGGGTGAGTGTCGGAGTGGTTCATCACCTCATGCCCGGCATCGGCCAGCTTTTTGACCTCCTCCGGATAGCGGTCTACCCAGTCGCCCACGACGAAGAAGGTGGCCCTGACCTGGTATTTGTCCAGGATCTCGATCAGGGTATCGGTATCCTCGGCGCCCCAGGCCGCGTCAAAGCTGATGGAAAGCAGCTTTTGGTCCCGCTGGACGTTGTAAATCGGCAGCTGCCGGTCCGTGGCGGAAGCGGTGACCCCTGCGGGGAAAAGCACCGCCGCGAACATGGCGACGGCAGCGATGGCGCAGCCCAGACCGGTCAGCACCCTGTGAGACTTGATCCCATGCAGGAGCTTTCGCAAGCGGAGTCGGCTGTGATGCGGACGCAGTTCGTAATAACCCATAGAAAAACCTCCTGTCCTGATTCAATCTATGAAAGAGGACGGGGGCTTTATTCGGTTCCTCCTGAACAAATTGCCGGGAGGGGCGGAGCTTCCGCCGGATTGTCCGCCTCCCGTAAAAAAGCTCTGTTCAACGGCGAACGTTTGTGCTATACTATATAGTTGTAATTCCCGTGAAGCTGCGCTTCACAGAAAAAGGGACATATCCGCCCTTGGGCGCCGCATACGCTTGTCAGAGGTGATGTGTATGCGGAAAGCGGGGGCAGTTGTGATTGCGTTGTTGGGGGCTGCGGCGCTGCTGAACCTGTTCGGGCTCTTTCGTGCCTCGGATCAGGCCGCCTTTTATCCGATGAAATTCGGGGAACGGGTGCTGATCATCGACGCCGGTCACGGCGGCGCGGATGGGGGCGCCGTTTCCGAATCCGGAACGGTGGAGAGCGGGCTGAACCTGGCAATCGCCCGGAAGCTCAACCTGCTGGCGGGGCTGTATGGGGTCAGGACACGGATGATCCGTGTGGACGACAACTCTATCCACGATGAGTCGGCCGCCACCCTGCGGGAGCAAAAGCGCTCCGACCTGGAAAATCGGGTGGATCTGATCAACAGTACGGAGAACGGCGTGCTCATCAGCATTCACCAGAATATTTTCCCGGACAGCGCCTCCAAGGGCACCCAGGTGTTTTATGGCGGGGAGGCCAGCCAGCCCTGGGCGGCACAGGCCCAGGATCTGTTTCGGGAGACCCTCCAGGATGGCAACGGCAGGCAGGCGGCGCGGATTTCAGACTCCGTCTATCTGATGAGCCACATCAGTTGTCCGGCGATCCTGGTGGAGTGCGGCTTTCTTTCCAATCCGGAGGAGGAGGCGCTGCTGCAAACCGGCGGCTATCAGTTGAAACTGGCGGAGGTTCTCCTCGCGAGCTACCTGCGGGAATCCTTTGACCAATGAGGGGAGGCAGAACCAATGAAAGCAAAGACGATCTGGTATTGCACCGAGTGCGGCAATGAATATGCCCGCTGGCAGGGAAGATGCTCCGGCTGCGGCGCCTGGAACACCATTGTGGAGCAGCCCGCCGGGCCGAAGGCGCCCGCCAAACCGGCCCCCGGCGGCATTGGCCGCGGCCCGGTGCGCCCGCTCCCGCTGCAGGAGGTGGAGACCACCGAAGAGCTCCGTTTTTCCACCGGCATGAGCGAACTGGACCGGGTCCTGGGGGGCGGAGCCGTCCGGGGTTCCCTGGTTCTGGTGGGCGGCGCCCCCGGCATCGGGAAATCCACCCTGATGCTGCAAATCTGCAGCAAGCTGTGCCAGGCCGCCAAGGTGCTCTATGTCTCCGGCGAGGAGTCCCAGCGGCAGGTAAAGCTCCGGGCAGAGCGGCTGAGGGTCAAGGGAGAGGGGCTCTACCTGCTGGCGGAGACGAACCTGGAGAATATCCTGGAGGGGGTTCACCAGCTCCGGCCGGATGTGGTGATTGTAGACTCCATTCAGACCATGTATAACGGGGATCGAACCGCCACTCCCGGCAGTATCAGCCAGGTAAAGGAATGTACCATGGCGCTGATGAATCTGGCCAAGGGGGAAAACGTCACGGTTTTTGTCATCGGCCACGTCAATAAGGAGGGTTCCCTGGCCGGCCCCAAGGTGCTGGAGCACATGGTGGACTGTGTGCTCTACTTCGAGGGAGAGGAACACATGGCCCACCGGATTCTCCGGGCGGCAAAAAACCGCTTTGGCGCCACCAACGAAATCGGCGTTTTTGAGATGCAGGACGATGGGCTGGTGGAGGTGCCCAACCCCTCCGAGATGCTGCTCTCCGGCAGGCCGGAGAACGCCCCGGGAAGCTGCGTCACCTGCATCATGGAGGGCATCCGCCCGGTTCTGGCGGAGGTGCAGGCCCTGGTGGCCCCCTCCGGCCTGGGCAATCCCCGCCGCACCAGCAACGGCATTGACTACAACCGGGCCATGATGCTCCTGGCGGTGCTGGAAAAGCGGGGCGGGCTGATGCTGGGCAGTTGTGATTCCTATGTCAATGTCATCGGCGGCCTGTATCTGAATGAGCCTGCGGCGGATCTGGCCACCCTCATCGCCCTGGCCTCTTCCTTTCGGGATAAGCCGGTGCCCCGGGATCTGGTGGCCATCGGCGAGGTGGGCCTGACCGGTGAGCTGCGCAGCGTCAATTCCCTGAGCCAGCGGCTCAGCGAGGTCAGCCGCCTTGGTTTTACCAAGTGCATGATCCCGGCCCGCAACAGCGCCAAGCTGAGAGAAATATCGGGCCTGCAGTTGATTCCCGTGAAGAATATCCGGGACGCGCTGGCCATTTTACGTTAAAAAAGGAGGCAACCGTCAATGCGCTTTTCTGAAGTACGGGACATTTTAGATGCAAAGGTCCTGGCCTGTGAGGATTTTCTGGACTGTGAAGCCTATTCCGCCTGCGGCTCTGATTTTATGAGCGATGTCCTGGCCTATGTAAAGGATCAGGGCCTGCTGCTGACCGGGCTGGTGAATCCCCAGGTGGTGCGGACGGCGGACATGATGGACATGAAGTGCATTGTGTTCGTGCGGGGCAAGGTGCCGGACGAGACCATTATCAACCTGGCGGAGGAGCGGGGGATTGTGCTGATGACCTCGAAGGAGCGATTGTACAATGCCTGCGGGAAACTGTATCTTGCGGGGCTGGGAAGAGATTGAGCGTTCTCTATTCCAACGTGTATCCCGTCAGCGCCGAAAACCCCATTGACGCAGGAGAGGCGGCCAGCCGCATGAAGCGGGAGCTGTTCCGGCTGGGGCTGCCCAGGGGCGCCATCCGCCGTGCCTCCATCTGTATGTATGAGGGGGAGATCAATATGGTGATCCACGCCAACGGCGGGACGGCGGGGTTTGAGGTGACGGAGAACGCCATCCGCATTACCCTCCAGGATGTCGGCCCGGGCATCGCCGACCTGGAATATGCCATGCGGGAGGGAACCACCACCGCCGACGCAAAGGCACGCAATCTGGGCTTCGGTGCCGGAATGGGCCTGCCGAATATGAAAAAGTATTCAGACCAGATGGAAATTCAAACCGTCCTGGGACAGGGCACCACCGTTACGCTCTGGATCATTTATGGTGAGGGTAGCCTGCCGGTTTGATCCGGAATCCAGTCCCTTATATGAATCGGCCGCCGGTTTTTTGACCGGCGGCCGATGTGCAATTCAATTTGGCAGCAGGACGGAAATCTCCAGGGTTTTTCCGTCCCGGCATACCGCTTCGAGCTTTCCCTTATGGGCGGCAACAACGGCTTTCACAATGGAAAGGCCGATCCCATGGCCGCCTGTTTGGGAGTTTCGGGAGGGATCTCCCCGGTAAAAGCGATCAAACAGCAGCTCCAGATTCTCCGGCAGCGGGGCGTCCGTTGTATTGCGGACGGTAAGCCGGGCGAATTTTCCGGCGCAGTCCAGGGAGAGAGAGACCTGTCCTCCTTCGTCCGAGTATTTCAGCGCGTTGTCCAGCAGGATGGACGCCAGTTGGCGCAGGGATTTTTCGTTCCCCCGGAGGGTGATCCCCGGCGTGATCCGGAGGGAAAAAGCCTTGTTCTGCGTGATTGCGAGGCTGGCAAAGGGCTGGGCAGCCTCCTCAACCGCTTGGGAGAGGGAAAACACCGCCATCTCGATGGGGAGATCCTCCTCCAACCGGGAAAGGGCGATGAGATCCTCCGTCAAGGAGGTCAGCCGGCCGGACTGGGTTTGAATATCCCGAATCCACTCGTTTTCCCCATACTCCAGCATGAGCACCTCCGCGTCCGCGTTGATGATCGTGAGGGGGGTTTTCAGATCATGTCCCGCGTCGGTGATAAACCGGCGCTGCTTTTCATAGCTTTGTGATATTGGGCGGACGATTCGCCCGGAGAGCAGAAGGAGCAGGGCAAACACCGCCAGCATCCCCAGCAGGGCGCCGCCGCAGCTGATCAGCAAAAATGTGCGGCAGGTGGAGAGGGTTCGCCCGCAGTCCAGAAAGATCAGCAGGGTAGACTGCTCCCGGGACGACTGAAGATAGCGGTAATTCCCGATGAAGCCGGTTTGACGCCCCTTTTCCCAGACCCGCTCCGCATAGGAGATGGCGTCTGAGGTGTCAATCGCGGCGATATTTCCGGTGTCAACCGTGAGCACGCCGCCGGAGGGATTCATGATGACAGAAAAGTATCGGGATTCATAGGGGGTTTCCGGCGTGATGATGCCCCCGGGGGATTCCCGCTCGGCGGGCCCCAGCTTGCTGTCCCTGGGGAAATGGCCGTCGTTGGCGGCCAGCACCTCCAGAATACTGTCTGCCTGGGCAATGGCCTGGCGGTAGTTCAGGATATTCACCGCGCCCATAATGACGGTCAGCACCAGGAACAGGGAGAGCATGGAGGTTGCGATCAGCCGGTAGCGCAATTTTTTGATCATCTCGCGCCCTCCTCCAGCGAATACCCCACGTTCCGTTTCACCCTGATCCGCACATTGGCCTGAAGCGCGGCCAGCTTTTTCCGCAGATTGGAGATATAAACGGCCACCACAGAGCTTTCCGTGGGGCTGTCATAGCCCCAGATGCGCTCCATAAACTGCTCCGGAGAGATCAGATGGCGGGGATTGCCCATCAGCATTTCCATCATCTGATATTCTTTGTTGGCCAGCTTGCAGCAGCCCCGGGGGGAAGAAAGCTCAAAGCTGGTCTGATCCAATGTCAGATCGCCAAAGGCCAGCCGGGGAGTGGGCCGGCTCACGCCGCTCCGGGTCATGGCGCGGATGCGGGCCAGAAGCTCCGCAGCGGCAAAGGGCTTTGTCAGGTAGTCGTTTGCCCCGGAATCCAGGCCCAGAACCTTGTCCGAAATCTCTGATTTCGCGGACAAGATCAGCACAGGGACGCAGCTTCCGCCTGCCCGGAGTTCCCGCAGGACGGAAACCCCGTCCTTTTTGGGGATCATCACATCCAGGATCACGCCGTCATAGATGCTGTTGTTCAGATATTCCAGCGCGGATTCCCCGTCATATACCTGGTCTACGGAGTAATGGTTCTTTTCCAGAATTACCGCAACGGCCCGGGACAGGGAGCGCTCGTCCTCCACAAGGAGCAGTCTCATAGCATCACAGCCCTTTACATAATGGAAGCTCCAAATCAATGCGCCGCCGGAGCTTCCCGGTTTTTCTCATTTTCCCACAGCAGGATGGAGAAGTCAATGCTTTTTTTGTTTACAATTCCTTAACGGTTGATTTAAGGTTCACTTAATCTTTGTAAAATATAATTCAAATCATGGAAAAGCGTCATGGAAAGGAGCTCTCTGATGGGCTATCAAGCTGTTTTTAAGCGGTATGAGCTGAAATATCTGCTGACCTGGGAACAGAAGCGGGAGATTCTCCGGGCCATGGAGGGGCACATGGCCTTGGACGGGTATGGGAGAAGCACCATTCGGAATATCTATTTTGATACCGATGATTATCGGATGGTGCGACATTCCCTGGAAAAGCCGGTCTACAAGGAAAAGCTGCGGCTGCGCAGCTATCAGCAGGCCCAGCCGGATTTGCCGATCTTTGTGGAGTTGAAAAAGAAGTATCGTTCCGTTGTATACAAGCGGCGGATCGCCCTGCCGGAACAGGAGGCGATGGCCTGGCTCTGCCGGGGAGCGGAGCCGGAGGCGCATACCCAGATCCGGGCGGAGGTGGATTATGTCCTCCAATACTACAAGACCCTTCACCCGGTGATGTTCCTCTCCTACGAGCGGGAGGCTTATTTCCCCCTGGATGACAGTGACTTCCGCGTGACCTTTGACGAAAATCTCCTGGCCCGAACCGATGGGCTGTCCCTGGGCCTGGCCCCCGGCGGCGCCTCCCTGATCGGGGAGGATATGACCTTAATGGAGATTAAAACCCCGGGGGGCATCCCGCTGTGGATGACCCATGCGCTGACCCGGCAGCGCGTTTATAAGACATCCTTTTCTAAGTATGGTATTGCATACCAAAATCTGATTTTCAACGGAGGTATTCACGATGATTCAGTCCTTCTTCCAGGGCGTGTTTGACACCACTGCTGCCGGCGCCGTCTCTGTGCTCAGCTTTTTGCTCTGCCTGGGCTGCGCGCTGCTGGTGGGCTTTTTTCTGGCGGTTCTGTCCATGTACCGGAACCAGGAGTCCAGGAGCTTCATCACCACCCTTGCCATTTTGCCCGCCATTGTCTGTGTGGTGATTATGATGGTCAACGGAAACGTCGGCGCCGGGGTGGCGGTTGCGGGGGCGTTCAGCCTGGTGCGGTTCCGCTCCGCCCCGGGGACGGCCAGCGAAATCGGAATGATCTTCCTCGCGATGAGCGCGGGCCTGATGTGCGGCATGGGCTATCTGGGTTATTCCATCCTGTTCTGTCTGGTGATGGGCGCAATCAGCCTGATCTGCCGCAGGTTCGGCTTTGGGGAAAAGAATGTGGCCGTCTGCAAGACGATGCACATCACCATTCCGGAGGATCTGGACTACACCGGCGTGTTTGACGACATCTTTCAGACCTACGCCTCCGGGTATCGGCTGGTCAGCGTCAAAACCACAAATATGGGGAGCCTGTTCCGGCTTACTTATGACCTGACCCTGCGTGACCCGGCAAAGGAAAAGGAGATGCTGGATGCCCTCCGCTGTCGGAACGGCAACCTGGAAATCTCGATTTCCTGCCAGCAGAGCAAGCTGCCCGAATTATAAGGAGGAGCGATATGAAACGGTATTTCTGTCTGTTGTTTGCCCTTGTGGTTCTTCTGTCCGCCTGCGCAGGCACTGGGGAGGAAACAGCCTCCGTCCAGGAGGAAACCGCCGAAACTGCCCTCACCGTCCTGAGCGCGGAGAGAGGGGATATGTTTACCGACCGGGATTTGGAGGTGGGTTATGACGAGGCCACCTGCATCCCCATCACCCTGAATGGGGACTCTATCCAGTGTGACTCCGGCGCGGTGACCATTTCCGGCTCCACCGCTACCATTACCCGGGATGGAACCTATCTGCTTTCCGGCAGCCTGAACGATGGGATGATTCTTGTGGACGGGGACGGGATTAAAGTCCAACTGGTGCTGGACAACGTATCCATTCACAGCGAAACCTCTGCCGCCATCTACGTCCGGGACGCGGACAAGGTGTTTATCACCACGGCTGCGGACTCCCAGAACCAGCTTTCCAACGGGGGAAGCTACGAGAGCATAGACGAAAACAAGATCGACGCGGTAATTTTTTCCAAAGATGACCTGACCTTAAATGGATTGGGGACCCTGACCATCCAGGCGGCGGCAGGCCACGGCGTGGTTTCCAAGGATGATCTGGTGATCGCCAGCGGAACCTATCAGATCACGGCGGAGAAAAAGGGACTTTCCGGCCAGGACAGCGTCCGGATCGCGGATGGCAGCATCACCATCACCTCCGGAACGGACGGAATCCAGGCGGAAAACGAGGAGGACGCCGAAGCGGGCTTCCTGTATATTGCGGGCGGCAGCTTTGCCCTCACCACAGAGGGGGACGGCATCAGCGCCTCCGGAACCCTCCAAATTGAGGACGGCAGCTTCCAGATCCTCGCCGGGGGCGGAAGTGCCAACGGCGCGGCTCAGACCGATGCGTTTGCCCAGGGAAACTGGGGCAGGTGGGACGGCATGGCGATGAACGAACCGGCAACGGATGAATCCGCCACCGCCGACCCGGAAATGACTGATCCTGGAATGAACGAACCGGAAATGACCGAACCGCCGACCTCCGAAACAGAGGCCGCCGGGACGGAAACGGAGATCACCAGCACAAAGGGGATCAAGGCCACGGGCGCGCTTTTGATTTCAGGCGGCGACTTTTCGATTGATTCCGCAGATGATGGGATTCATTCCAACAGCAGCCTCACCGTTTCCGGCGGCTCCTATAAAATCGCCACCGGGGACGATGGCTTCCACGCGGATGGCGCGCTGAGCATTTCCGCCGGAACCATCCTCATTTCCGAGAGCTATGAGGGGATAGAGGGCCTGACCATTGACATTTCCGGCGGGGAGATCCAGCTCCAGGCCAGCGACGACGGCCTGAACGCGGCAGGCGGAACAGACAGCAGCGGCTTTTGGGGCGGAAGAATGGACACCTTCGCGGCGGACGCAGACGCGGCCATCCTGATTTCCGGCGGGAAGCTGGTGATTGATGCGGAGGGAGATGGAATCGACTCCAACGGCTCCCTCACCATTACCGGCGGGGAGATTTATGTGGACGGCCCCACCAACGGCGGGAACGGGCCGGTGGATTACGGCACATCGGCTGAAATTTCCGGCGGGATTCTCCTGGCTGTGGGCTCCTCCCAGATGGTGGAGAACTTCCAGTCCTCCTCCACCCAGGGGATTGCGACCCTGACGACGGATACCCAGCAGGCAGGCAGCGCCGTGACCCTGACAGACAGCGCCGGGCAGCAGCTTTTGTCCTGGACCAGCGCAAAGACCTTCGACTGCGTTATTGTCAGCTGCCCGGAGCTTGCGGTGGGGGAGACTTATACCCTGACGGCGGGCAGCTATGAGGAGACTTTCACTCTGGACAGCCTGGTCTATGGCGCCGCCTCCGGCTTGGGAATGGGCGGAATGAACGACCAGGGCGGACAGTTTGGCGGCGGAGGCCGTCAGGATGGGGGAGACTTCACCATGCCCGATGGGACAGCGCCCGGCGGGACGATGGACGATGGCACGATGCCCGGCGGGGACATGAGAGACGGCACAAAAGGCGCCATGGACGGAGAAATGGGGGAGCTCCAGCCCCCCGACGGAACCGATGGAACCCGCCCCACAACCTGAATAGAGGAAAAACCCCGGAGCCGCCGCGATGCAGCGCTCCGGGGTTTTGAAACGGGATGGAACTTACCGTTGCGGGCCGGTTCCCATCGGGCCGCCCACTCCCTTGTGATTTTCCCTCCGATGTGATACAATGGAGGCAGAAATGATAGAAAGGAGCGGAGCTTATGAAGCTGACATTTTTAGGCGCCGGACATGAGGTCACCGGTTCCCGCACCCTGCTGCAGGCGGGAGGCCGCAACATCATGATTGACTACGGCATGGAGCAGGGAATTGATCTCTATGAAAACCCGCCTCTGCCCATTGCCGCCGCAGACATCGACTGCATCCTGCTGACCCACGCCCATATCGACCATTCCGGCATGATTCCGGCTCTGGTGGCCCAGGGTTTCCGGGGCCCCATCTATGCTACGGAGGCCACGGTAAAGCTCTGCGGCATTATGCTGCTGGATTCGGCCCATATCCAGGAGTCCGAGGTTCAGTGGCGCAACCGGAAAGCCCAGCGGTCCGGCCAGCCCCCGGTGGAGCCGGCCTACACCGTGGCGGACGCCCAGGCGTCCCTGGCGCTGTTTCACCCATGCAGCTACGGCCCCACTTATGAAGTGCTGGACGGCGTGCAGGTGAAGTTCCAGGATGCGGGGCACCTGCTTGGCTCCGCCAGCATCTATGTGACGGTGGAGGGCAAAACCCTGCTGTTTTCCGGCGATGTGGGCAATGTGAACCGCCCGCTGATCCGGAACCCTCAGAAGCCCACCCGGGCGGACTTTGTGGTCATCGAGTCCACCTACGGCAATCGGCTCCACGGCCCCAGGCCGGACTTTGTCACCCAACTGACCCAAATTTTACAGGAGACCCTGGATCGGGGCGGCAACCTGGTGATTCCCGCGTTCTCCGTGGGCCGCACGCAGGAACTGCTGTACCTCTTCCGGGAAATCAAGGAGGCCGGCACCATCCGGGGCCATGACGGGTTCCCTGTGTATGTGGACTCCCCCCTGTCGGTGGAGGCCACGAAAATCTACTCCGGCGGCCTGATGGACTACTATGACGAAAAGACCCTGCAGCTCCTGGCGGCCGGTATTGATCCCCTGGGGTTCCCCGGCCTCCGCACCTCTGTCACCAGCCAGGACTCTGTGGCCATCAACCTGGACCCGGAGCCCAAGGTGATCCTCTCCGCCAGCGGAATGTGCGAGGCGGGCCGAATCCGGCACCACCTGAAGCACAATCTTTGGCGGCCCCAGAGCACCGTCCTCTTCGTAGGCTTTCAGTCCGCAGGCACCCTGGGGCGGCGGCTCCTGGACGGGGCAAAGTCGGTGAAGCTGTTTGGCGAGGAGATCCAGGTCAACGCCGACATCCGCCAGATGGAGGGCATCAGCGGACACGGTGACCAGCGGATTCTGCTGGATTGGCTGGGGGGACTGGAGGAGAAGCCTCAGATGGTCTTTGTCAACCACGGGGAAAACGGAACCACGGACGACTTTGCCCAGGCAATCCGCCAGCAGCTGGGGATGGACGCCGAGGCCCCCTATAACGGCGGCGTTTTTGACCTGGACAATCTGGTCTGGCTGGAACAGGGATTCCGCACCAGGATGGTAAGAAAGCCGGTTCCCAGCCAGCACAATCCGGTTTTCGAGCGGCTGTATCAGGCCGGGCGG
>CAYSNK010000040.1:0-11784 GCA_964432375.1 uncultured Oscillospiraceae bacterium
CCCAGGTTGGAGCAGGAGCACACCTCGAAATACTTCTGCTGGCGGGGGGACCAGGCTTCGATATCACAGCTCTTGACCTTCAGATCCGCCAGGTCGCCGGAGCAGCACTCCAGCTGGCGAACCGGAATATCCAGGGAGCGGAACAGATCCACGGAGTTGCGCCACAGCTTTTCATACCAGGCCATGGAGTCCTCCGGCTTGCAGATGACGATCATCTCCTGCTTCTCGAACTGGTGGATGCGGTAAACGCCCCGCTCCTCCAGGCCGTGGGAACCCTTTTCCTTGCGGAAGCAGGGGGAATAGGAGGTCAGGGTCAGCGGAAGCTGATCCCCGGGAATGATCTGGCCGTTGAACCGGGCAATCATGGAGTGCTCGGAGGTGCCGATCAGGTAGAGGCTGTTCTTCGGGTCGGTGTTGGAGGAATCCTCAATCTTGTACATCATGGCGTCCATCTCGGGGAAGGACATGACCCCCTCCACCATCTCGCCCCGGATCATATAGGGGGGGATCACATAGGTGAAGCCCCGGTCAATCATAAAGTCCCTGGCGTAGGCCAGAACCGCCTCGTGGAGCCGGGCAATATCCCCCAGCAGGTAGTAAAAGCCGGTGCCGGAGACCCGCCGGGCGCTGGTCAGATCCAGGCCGTTGAAGGCGGCCATGATCTCCGCGTGATAGGGGATTTCAAAGTCAGGCACCTTGGCCTCGCCGAAGCGCTGAACCTCCACGTTGCAGGAATCGTCCGGGCCAATGGGGACGGAGGGGTCGATGAGATTGGGGATGACCAGCATGATTTCCCGAACCTTGGCGTTCAGCTCCGCTTCTTTGGCGATCAGGGCTTCCCGCTCCTCGGATTCCCGGGTGACCTGGGCCTGGAGCGCCGCTGCCTGGGCCTCGTATTCCGGGGCGTGGGCGGGGTCCTTCTTCGCCTTGCCCTTTAGCTGGCCGATCTGCCTGGACAGGGTGTTGCGGTTGGCCTGGAGCGCTTCTCCCGCCTGCTTGGCCTCCAGGGCCCGGTTATACAGGTCAATGACCTGATCCACCAGGGGGAGCTTCTCGTCCTGGAACTTCTTTTTGATATTCTCTTTCACCACGTCCGGGTTGTCACGGACAAATTTAATGTCAAGCATGGTTTCTACCTTCTCCTCTTTTATTCCGCGCCGTCTGCGCCGGTGTGGGCCTGTACCGCCTCGCTGATTTCCGCGTAAAGGGCTGCGGCGCTTTTGCTCTCCGGGATGCTGGTGGCCCATTCATAACCGGAAAGGGCCGCGTCATACCCGGCGGCCTTCATGGATTCGATGATGCCGGCGCAGGTTTCATAATCCTCCGCCTGATAATACTGCTCCAGCAAGAGCAGGGAATCCAGCGCGGCTATTGTGTCGTTTAACTTCTGCTCATTGGCAGCGGCGGATTCCGAAGCGGCTTCTGCCTCCGCCTTCGCCTGCTCCAACTGGGCCTGCAAGGATTCGGTCTGATCCTCATAGTCCTGAAGCTGATCTTTATACTTGGAGATCTGGGAATCCAGGGTGTTGATCTGGGCCTGTAAGTCGTTGATGGTGACCATGGCGTCATAGCTGCTCTGGATGCCGGTGAAGGTCTCGTTTAAATCTTCCAGGTGCCGGTTGTTTCTGCTCTGCATGGCGTAGGAAAGGATCAACATTCCGATCACCACCAGGGTCAGGATAATCAGGTAGATCACAACTGGCTGGGTGCGCCGCTTCTTTTCCGGCTGATCGGTGGATTCCGGCAGATTCTCCTTGTTCTTCTGTTCTTCCTCTGTCAGCATGGGGAGCCACCCTCTTTCTGTCTCTGCTTCAGGGTGTGGAGCGCGTCCAGGAGGTCGTTCAGATCCTCCATGCCGTAGTATTCCAGCTCCAATTTGCCTTTTTTCTTCCCGGGAGTGATGTGAACCCTGCGCCCCAGGTGGGAGCCGAGATCCGTTTCCGCCTGGCGGTAATAGATTTCATTGGAATCCTTCCCGGAGGGTGGGCCCTTTTTGGGCTTTTGAAGCTGCTTGACCATTTCCTCCGTCCGGCGAACGGAAAGGCCGTCCGCCACAATGCGTTGGGCCAGTTGGATTTGCAGATTTGGGTCGCTCAGCGGGATCAGCGTCCGGGCGTGGCCGCTGGACAGCTCTCCCTCCGCCACCATATCCTGCACCTCCTTGGGCAGGGTCAGAAGGCGCAGGGCGTTTGCCACGGCGGGGCGGGAGCGGCCCACCCGTTCGGAAACCTCCTCCTGGGTCATGCCGTGCTCCTGCATCAGCACCTGATAACCGGCGGCCTCCTCCATGGGGTTTAAATCCTCCCGCTGGAGATTTTCAATCAGGCCGAGCTCCATGGCTTTCCGGTCGTCCGCTTCAATGACCATGGCCGGTATTTCGCCCAGCCCCGCTTGACGGGCGGCCCGCCAGCGCCGCTCCCCGGAGATGATTTGATAATAGCCGCTGGCAAGCTGGCGGACGAGGATGGGCTGGAGGACGCCGTGGGTGCGGATGGACTCCGCCAGATCATCCAGGCTCTCCCCGTCAAAATGCTTCCGGGGCTGTTTCAGACTGGCCTCGATCTGAGAGATGGGGAGGGTAGAGGTAATCGCCTCGGACTCCATCATGGCGCCCTCGCCAAACAGAGCGCCAAGACCTTTGCCCAGGCCCTTTTCAATCGTTCTTTTTGCCATTCTCAGCTTCCTTTCCTGCTTGGGGAATTACTAACCCAATCTTCCGTTTCCCCAAGAGTATTGTTTCACATGAAACATCGCCTCTCTCTGTCAGGGATTCTTCCTCAGAAATTCCTCCGACAGGGCTTGGTAGGCCGCAGCGCCCCTGGAATAGGGGTCGTAGGCCAGAACCGGCTTTCCGTGGCTGGGGGCCTCGGAGAGGCGGACGTTTCTCGGTATCACAGTGGCGTAAACCTTGCCGGAGAAGTGATGCTTGACCTCCTCGGCCACCTGCATGGACAGATTGGTTCGCCCGTCATACATGGTGAGCAGAACCCCCTCCAGGGCCAGGGCGGAATTCATAGAGCGCTTGACGATTCGCAGGGTGCTGAGCAAGTCGCTGAGGCCCTCCAGGGCGTAGTACTCGCACTGCACCGGCACCAGGACCCGATCTGCGGCGCAGAGGGCGTTCAGGGTGAGCAGCTCCAGGGACGGGGGGCAGTCTATGAAAATAAAGTCATAGCTTTCCCGCAAGGGGGAAAGGGCGTCCCGCAGCCGGAACTCCCGGCGGATCAGCCCGATCATTTCGATGCTTGCCCCGGCCAACTCCTTGTTGGAGGGGATCACATCACAGTACGGGGTATGTACGACTGCGTCGGCTGTGGGGTGGCCGTTGATCAGGATGTCATAGATGTTGGGTGAGGCGGCAACCTTGTCCACTCCGAAGCCGGAGGTGGCGTTTGCTTGAGGATCGCTGTCGCAGACCAGAATCCGTTTGCCCGCCTTTTGCAGGCAGGCTGCCAGATTGACGCAGGAGGTGGTTTTTCCCACGCCGCCCTTCTGGTTGACAACCGCGATGATCTTTCCCATACCTTGTGCCTCTTTTCCCGAATCGTCTGTCATACAAGCTCCATTATACCCACTTACAGGGGAAAAAGCAATGGATTTTTCAATGCGGAAAGGAAGATGTTTCATGTGAAACAATCCCATCATGGGCGGCGCTGTTTGGGGATGGAAATCGTCAGCAAAATGGCGGAGTCCGTATCCTCCCGCCCGCAGGAGACGGGAAAGCCCGCCTGCCGCATCAGGCTCATGCCGTGCTCCAGGGAATTGAGGAAAAACCGGATGTCCTGAATGAGGTAGGTTGGCTGCTTTGGCTTTTTCCGGGGTGGAGAGGCGGAAAGCAGGCGGTCAATCAGCTCGTCCGCTTTGGCCACCGTCAGCTTTTGCTCAACCATGACCCGGGCAACAGGGAGGCGCTGCTCCTCGGGCAGCCGGAGCAGCGCCCGGGCGTGGCGCTCGGAGAGTTCGTTTTCCCGCAGCAGATTCAGGATCTCCGGGGACAGCTTGAGAATCCGCAGCTTGTTTGCGATGGCGGATTGGGACTTGCCCAGCTTTTTTGCCGCCTCCTCCTGGGAGAGGTGATAGGAGGTGATCAGCCGGGAGAGGGCGGCGGCCTCCTCCACAAAATCCAGATCCCGGCGCTGCAAATTCTCGATCAGAGCCAGCAGGGAGGATTCCATCTCCCCGGCAGAAACCAGCAGACAGGGCACCTGGGTCATACCGGCCATTTTTGCCGCCCGCAGGCGGCGCTCCCCGGAGATCAGCTCATAACCGGCGGCGGTTTTCCGGACGGAGAGGGGCTGGAGAATCCCGTGGGCCCGGATAGACGCGGACAGCTCCTCCAGCCCATGGCGGGAAAACCGGGTGCGGGGCTGGTTAGGATTGGGGGAGATGGCGTCAATGGAAAGGTACAGGATGCGGCTGCTCTCAAAAAAGCCCCGCTTGCGGACAATGGACATAAGCGGCAAAACCCCTTTCATCGGTAGTTGCCTTTAGCATAGTCCCTATTTCCCGGAAATCAAAGAGAACCCCGTCGGGCGCAAAAAAAGCGCCGGAGGATTATCCGGCGCTCTTTCGGGCTATATCTGATTATGCCGCTGCTGGCGGACGTCCTCCCCCACAAAGGGCAGGGCGCGGTATTCCCCGGAGAGGCGGGAATAGATCTGAGGGGAATAGCGCTGCCGGATATCCGGCAGGGAGAGGTTGGAGGAGATCACGGTGCGCCGGTCGGAAATCAGACGGGTGTTGATCACCTCATAGAGCACCGACTGGGTAAAGGCGGTGGTCATTTCGCTGCCCAGGTCGTCCATAATCAGCAGGTCGCAGTTGAGGTAGCGATAGGTACTCTCCTGGGCGTCGGAGTCCCGCTCAAACTTCCGGGCCTCAAACTGGGCGAAAATCGCCCCGGCGGTATCATAGACCACGGAGAAGCCGTTTTCCGAAATCACCCGGGCAATGCAGGCGGAGAGGAAGGTTTTCCCCAGGCCCGGCGCGCCGGTGAGAAACAGGTTGCGGCAGGCGTGATTGGGGAACTCGTCGGCAAAGTCCGCGCAGACGGTGCGGTTAGAGGACATGATTACCCGGGGGGAGAGTCCCTGAATCCCCTTGCCGGGGTCATCGGAGTAATAGTCCAGCCGGAAGGACTGGAAGGACTGGCCCCGCAGGTCCAGCAGGGAGGAAAGCTGGTTGATCTGCTCCCGTTTGCAGAACTCTTTCAGGCAGGCGCACATCTCCGCGCCCCGCCAACCGCTGTCCCCGCACAGGGGGCAAAGGGGGGTGTCCACCAGCGCGTCCTCCGGATAGCCGGCGTTTTTCAGCAGCAGCGCCCGCTCCCTTTGCAGGGCGAGATTTTCCTGCCGCAGGGCGGAAACGACCTCCGAGGCCCGGCCCCCTTTCCGCATGGCGGTGGAGACCAGGGTGGGGATGGTGGCCTTCAGGCTGCGGTCAATTTCCTCCGTCCTGGGCAGTTTGCGGTAGATCTCCTCCCGGCGTTTGGCAAACTGCGCTTCCCGGTTTGCCCGACGGGTTTCAAGCTGCCGGGTGGCAGCCTGTATGACGCTGGGTTCGTATGACATAGGAAAATTCCTCTCAATCTGTTGCGTTTTCCCGCTTCTTCATATATTCCTGGAGCCAGAGCAGATCCTCCGCCTGGGCGTTTGCGGCGGAAGAAGGGGCTTTCGCGGAGGTCTGGCGGCCTCCGGCGGCGCCTCCCCGCTCGGCGGACACGATCTCCTCCACCGTGTGCAGGTTCTTCTGATGCCATTTCTTCAGAATCCCGTTGCAGTAGGTCCACTTCCAGCTCTTGATGTTGAAAAGGGTCTTTTCGTAGGCCATTTGGATGGCGTCCTCTCCGAACCCCATTTCCAGCCAGGAGTTGATATAGGTGCGCTCCTTGTCGGTGGCCTGGCGCCCGGTGATGCCCACAATGGCCAGCACCTGGCCCTCCCGGGAGCGGAAGTAGGACAGCTTTTCCACATAAGCGGTGGCGGCGTCCAGGGAATCCAGCCCCTTGGCGGCCCAGCGGTAGCCCTCCCGCTTGATTTCCCACATCTTAGGCCGGACTCCGGCCCCCTTGCGGTAGGCGGTTTCCTCCACCATATAGGAGACGAGCAGGTAGATCACCTCCGGAGGAAGGGCCAGATAGTCGTAAAGCTCCATCAGGATGCGCAGGTTCTGATAGCTCAGCTTGTTGCCCAGCTTGCGCTCCACCTCGTTGAGCAGGGCGGGGAAGTGGGAGGCGGCGGATTCCATCTCCTGGGTAATCATTTCGGCGGTGTATTCCGGCGCCTCCGCCGCGCTGACGGTGGGGGTTTTCTCCACCTCAATCCCCTTGACAAGCTCCAGGTTTTCCAGCTCGGAAAAGGCTTTGATTACCCGTTCCCCATCCCAGCGCAGGGCTTTCCCGGCGGCATAGGGGTCGTAATATCCGTTGTGGCGGAGCAGATAGAGGAAAAGCAGCGCGCCGTCCCCGGAGGCCCCGTCGATCAGCCTGTCCACCGTGCGGTTGGTCATGGAAATGGAGCCGGAGGCCATTCCGATTTTCTGTGTGGACACGGAACCGCTCCCCCCTTTCCATCCATTCCGTGCGAAGTTCAATCAGTATGGACATTTTACAACAAAACCGGCGGTTCGTAAAGCATAAATGCGAAAAGAAAACCGGGCGGCGGAGAATCCTTTGGGGAATCCCGGCGGAAAATGAAATTTGAAAGAATCCGCAGAAAAGTTGCTTCCCTCCCTTTTTTATAGAGGAAAACTGTGGTATAATATCAGCAAAGCATTGACAAAGCATCGCGGCGAGGAGTTGAGAGAGATATGAGCAACAAGGTGACAGTGGTGCTGGACGGACGGCGTTATCGCCTCAGCGCGGAGGAGGACACCCAGTATATGTACCGGGTGGCGGATTTTGTAAACGGGCAGATGGAGGAGGTGCGCCGCACCAATCGCTATCGCAGCGGCGTGGACTGCGCCACGGTTGCCGCCCTGAATCTGGCGGATACCCTGTTTAAGGAGCGGGCCGCCGCGGAGGAGCTGCGCCGCCAGCTGATGCAGGCGCTGGAGGATGTCCGCAGGGCGGAGCAGCAGCTTCGGGATACCGGGCGGAACCAGCCCCGTCACCAGCAGGGCCAGGCCCCCAAGAGCCGCAAGGGGACTAAGGCAAAAAAAGATACGCCGGGGCAGACGCCCCCGGCCGGGGGATCTGCGGAGAAAGACTGAACCGGATTCCCATGGGTTCAGGCCCCTTCTTAAGGAAAAAATCTGACACGGAGCGCAGAGCATAGAGCGGAGCAGCGGCTCCCCCCTGGCCCTGCGCTTTTCTGATGAATCAATACGGGAGGATGAGGCGATCTATGGAACTGCTCTCTCCGGCAGGCTCGCCGGAGGCGGTGACCGCCGCCGTGCAAAACGGCGCGGATGCCGTCTATCTGGGCTGCGGCAGCTTCAACGCCAGGAGGAACGCGGCCAATTTCACGGAGGAAGAGCTGAAGCAGGCGGTGGAATACTGCCATCTCCGGGGGGCCAAGGTCTATCTGACCCTGAACACCCTGCTCTATGACCGGGAGCTGGAGGAGGCGTCCCGGCTGGTGCGCTATGCGGATCAGGTGGGGGTAGACGCCCTTCTGGTACAGGATCTGGGCGTCCTGAAAATGGCGAGGGAGACAGCGCCGGAGCTGGCGCTCCACGCCTCCACCCAGATGACCCTCCACAGCCTGGACGGGGTCAAGCTGGCGGCGGATCTGGGCATCAGCCGGGCGGTGCTTTCCCGGGAACTCTCCCGGGATCAGATCGGGGAAATCTGCGCCAAATCCCCCATTGAGATCGAGGTGTTTGTCCACGGCGCCCTGTGTATGTGCTATTCCGGGCAGTGCTTTTTCTCCTCGGTCATCGGCGGGCGCAGCGGGAACCGGGGCCTGTGCGCCCAGCCCTGCCGCCTGAAATACGGCTGGAACGGGAAAGCGGAGCGGGAGCTTCTCAGCTTAAAGGATCTGTCCCTGGCCAACCATCTTCGGGCGCTTCGGGAGATGGGGGTGGCCTGCGCCAAGATCGAGGGCCGCATGAAGCGGCCGGAGTATGTGGCCATCGTCACAAAAATCTACGCCGACGCCCTGGAACAGGGGCGGGAGTCCACCGGGGAGGAATTGGAGCGGCTGCGGGCCGCCTTTTCCAGAGAGGGCTTTACAGACGGCTATTTTGCGGATCGCCGGGGGCCGTCCATGTTCGGCGTCCACCGGGAGAGCGAGACGGACCCCGCCCCTCTGTTCGCCGGGGCAAGGGCGGACTACCTGCGGGGGGAGCGCCCCAGAGTGAGGGTGGAGTTTCAGGCAAAGGTGGCCCGGGGGGAACCGGTGACGGTGGCTGTCTCAGACCGAGAGGGCCATCAGGCCATCGTCCGGGGGGCCCCGCCGGAGGCGGCGTTGAAAAAGGCGATCACCCCCCGGCAGGTGGAGGCGCAGCTCGAAAAAACCGGGGGTACGCCCTATCTCGCGCGGGCAACTGCCCAGGTGGAGGAGGGGCTGTCCCTCCCCCTGTCCGCGCTGAACCGGCTGCGCCGGGAGGGGCTGGCGGAGCTGTCCGCCCGGCGGATTGCCCCGGCCCCCCACCGGCAGTACCCGTGGAAACTGAAAAAACCGGTGCGCAGTGAAAAAACCCGGCCGGAATTTACCCTCTCGGTGGCCCGCTGGAACCAGGTCAGCCGGGAGCTGCTGGCCCTGAACCCCGCCAGGGTGGATCTCCCCCTGGAGCTGGCCTCCGACCCGGAGCGGCTGCGCCGGACAGCGGAACGCTGCCGGGTGGCGGTGACGCTGCCCCGGGTGCTCTGGGATCGGGAGACCCCGGGCGCGGAAAAGCTGCTGGAAAAGGCGAAAAGCGCCGGGGCGGACACCTGCGTCTGCTCCACCTGGGGCGCCGTGGCCCTGGCAAAGCGGCTGGGGTTCCGGGTGATCGGGGACTACGGCCTGGGGGTCTGCAACAGCGAGACGATCCGGGGCCTGAAGGCGCTGGGGCTGGAGGCCGCCACCGTCAGCTTTGAGCAGAGATTTCCCCGAATCCGGGATCTGAGCCGGGAACTGCCCCTGGAGCTGATCGTCTACGGGCGGCTGCCCCTGATGATTACGGAAAACTGCGTCCTTTCCAACGGCAGCGGCGGGACCTGTATGAGGGCCTGCGAATCCGGGCAAAATTTACTGACCGACCGCCGGGGCGCCCGGTTCCCGGTGGTGCGGGCTTATGGCTGCCGGAACGAGATTTTAAACTCCAAGGTGCTCTATCTGGCGGATAAGCCGGAGGATCTCCCCCTGGGGATCGGCAGCCTGCGGCTGCGGTTTACCCTGGAGACGCCGGAGACCTGCGTCAGGGTTTTCCGGCAGTACCTGGGTCTGGAGCCCCCGGAGCCCGGGGACTGCACCAGAGGTCTATATTACAGAGAGGTGGAATAATATGAAGCTGCAAATCAAAGCGCTGTCTGATAAAATCGGCACAACCATCCCCGCCCCGTTTTACGCCACGCCCGGCGCGGCGGCCATGGATCTGCACGCCTGCATCGACGAGCCGGTGGTGATTCCCGCCGGGGGACAGGCATCCATTCCCACGGGCATCGCCATCGCCCTGCCCTCTGCGGACTATGTGGCGCTGATTTTCGCCCGCAGCAGCCTGGGGGTGAAATTCGGCGTGGCCCCCGCCAACTGCGTGGGGGTCATAGACAGCGACTACCGGGGCCAGGTGGTCGTGGGCCTGCGGAACGCGGGCAAGGCGGACTACACCGTACAGCCTGGGGATCGGGTGGCGCAGATGGCGGTTATGCCCGTGGTACAGGCGGAGCTGGAGCTGGTGGAGGAGCTGGACGCCACAGAGCGGGGAGCCGGCGGCTTTGGCTCCACCGGGAAATGAGGAAAGGCAAGGCGAGGAAATGGCGATCATTTTGGCGTCCCAGTCCCCCAGGAGGAGCGAGCTGCTCCGCCAGATCGGGCTGGAGGATTTTCGGGTGATTCCCGCCCAGGGCGAGGAACGGATGGCAGAGGGCCTGCATCCCAGCCGCCTGGTGGAGGGGCTGAGCCGGCAAAAGGCCCGGGAGGTGGCAAGGAAGTGCGCCCCGGAGGATATTATAATCGGCGCGGACACGGTGGTGGCCCTGGGAGGGCGGGTTTTGGGCAAGCCCGGCAGCCCGGAGGAGGCCGGGGAGATGCTGCGGGCCCTGTCCGGCCGGGAGCATCAGGTCTACACCGGCGTGACGGTGATCCGGGGAGACCGGGAACTGGTGGCCCACGAGGTGACCAACGTCTACTTCCGGGAGATGACGGAGGAGGAAATTCAGTGGTATGTCTCCACCGGGGAGCCCATGGATAAGGCCGGCGCCTACGGCATCCAGGGGAAGGGCGCCCGGTTCATCCCCCGCATCGAGGGCGACTACGCCAACGTGGTGGGCCTGCCGGTGTGCAGGCTTGTGGCCATGCTTGGCCAGCTTCGTTGAGGGAGAGAAGGAGGCGCAGATTCCGTCTTTTCTGGACTGCGGCCCTGCTCTGCCTGAGCGCCGCCGCCTGCCTGCTCCCCCAGCGGAGCAGCCTGGTTCGCCGGGCGGTGGCCACGGCCACGCTGCCCCTCCGCCAGAGTGCGTCCTGGATTCAGGAGCAGATCCGGACGGGGAAAGCCTGTCTGACCGGGTATGAGGAATTAAAGAGAGAATTTGAGGAGCTGAGCGCCGAGGTGGACGCCCTGCGGGAGGCCGCCCGCCAGGGCGAAAAAGCGGAGGCGGAAAACCAACGTCTGCGCACCCTGCTGAATCTGCGGGATTCCCGGGGGGAGGCGGTGCTGGAGACCGCCCGGGTGATCAGCCGGGAGAAAACCGCCTGGCACGACGTCCTGACAGTGGCGGTGGGGTCGGATTCCCTGGCGGAGCCCGGGGATTGGGTCATCACGGAGCAGAACGCCCTGGTGGGCCAAATCGCGGAAACCGGCCCGGGCTGGGCCGCAGTCCGGACGGTGCTGGACCCGGAAACCGAGGTCAGCGTGACGGTCAGCGAGAGCGGCGAGGTGGGGTTGGCCTCCGGCAGCCTGACCGGGCTGACGGATGGGACGCTGACCCTCAGCGGCCTGGGGCCCGCCTGCCAGACAGAGGCGGGGAACCGGGTGGAAACCTCCGGCCTCAACGGGCTTTGCCCCGAGGCGCTGCCGGTGGGGACGGTGGAGGCGCTGCTGCTGTCCGGCGGCGGGCTGGAAAAGTCAGCCGTCCTGGTTCCGGCGGCGGAGCTGGAGGGCCTGAACGAGGTCTTTCTCCTTGTAGATTGGGAGGGCCGGCCATGAGGAACGGCCTGTTTTACCTGCGCTGCGGGCTGTGGCTGCTGGCCGCCATGGAGGTGCAGTTGATTTTGGCGGGGATGGGAGGGGCCGCGCCCCTTTTGCCCCTGATTTTCGTCTGCGCCCTGGGAACCGGACGGCGGCGGGGCCCGGCGGCGGGCCTGATCTCCGGCCTGCTCTGGGATGGGCTGCTCTATGGCTCCGGCTGCGCCTTTACCCTGGGCCTGACCGGGGCGGGGGTTTTGGCCGGTCAGGTGCGAAGGCTGGGCCTGCGGAGCCGCTATCTGGAATACCTGCTGGCGGTGGCCGGGGGGATCTGCCTCTGCGAAACCGCCCGGGTGATCCGAGGGGCCGGTGGGCTCCGGGCGGCGGCCTGGGAGGGGCTTCTTACCCTCCTGTGGGCGGCGCCGGGGTACTGGCTCTGCCCGAAATAGAGAAGGATGCTCTGAACAAACGCCCGCCGGTTGACGCAGAGCTTCCGCCATTTCCCCGCGCTCTATG
>CAYSNK010000041.1:0-11620 GCA_964432375.1 uncultured Oscillospiraceae bacterium
CGCTTCACGTCCAGGCCGGCGATCTTGCCCGCGTCCTTGGTGGCCTGGCGCTGGGAGTCGGTGAAGTAAGCGGGCACTGTGATCACTGCCTCGGTGACAGTCTGGCCCAGATATGCTTCCGCGTCAGCTTTCAGCTTTTGCAGGATCATCGCGGAGATCTCCTGGGGCGTGTAGCGCTTGGAGCCCACAGTGACCCGGTAATCCGAACCCATCTCACGCTTGATCGAAGAAATGGTGTCCGGGTTGGTGATGGCCTGACGCTTGGCGGTCTGGCCTACCACACGCTCGCCGTCCTTGGAAAAGGCGACCACAGAGGGAGTGGTGCGATTGCCCTCCGCATTTGGGATAACAACAGCTTCGCCGCCTTCCATCACAGCGACGCAGGAATTGGTTGTGCCGAGGTCGATACCGATAATCTTAGCCATAATGATTTCCTCCTAGTTTATATTAGATAATTGTTATACAGATTGATATTCGGCGGCTGCCGGTGACGCGTTTGCTCAGAGGTTCCCGGTTTAATTTGCCACCTTGACCATCGCCTCCCGGACGATCTTGTCGCCCAGCCGGAAGCCGGTCTGGAATACCTCAACCACAGTGGATTCCCCCACGGAGTCATCCTCTATGTGCATCACCGCGTTCTGGGTGTTGGGGTCAAAGGTCTTGCCGAGACAGTCAATTTCCGTGATCCCCAGCTTTTCCAGCACCCCTTTCAACTGGGTCATGGTCATTTCCACGCCCTTGCGGAACGCATCGTCCTGACAGGGGGAGGCCAGCGCCCGCTGTAAATTGTCATACACCGGCAGGAACGCCAGCGCCGCGTCAGCCTTGGCGTTTGCGTATGCCTCCGTCTTTTCCTTGGCGCTGCGGCGGCGGAAGTTGTCGTATTCCGCCCTCAGATACAGATAATCCTTTTCCTTGGCGGCCAGATCCTTCAGGGCCTTTCCCAGCGCTTCTGCGGTTTCGTCTGTCTCGGGAGCGGCTGCAGGAGCTTCCGCAGCGGGCGCTGTCTCAGGGGCCTCCGCCGCAGCCTTGGTTTCCTCTGCCTTCGGCGCGGCCTTGGTTCCCTCCGCCTTGGCCGCGGCCTGTTCCGCTGTTTGCTTGCTTTTACCCATCTTTCTAAAAGACCTCCTTCAGTCTGCCTTATTCATTTTGACCATCCTGGTTCGGTTTATCCGGAGGGGGAGGAAGTTCTCCGCCGCCGAACAGCTTTCCCAGTCCGTCGGCCACGGCGCTGAGTTTTGCCATCACTCTGGCGTAATCCATCCGGGTGGGGCCAACCACGCCGATCACCCCTTTCATGCCGTCGCCAATGTCATAGCTGGCCAGCACCACGCTGGTGTCCTTCAGCTCCTCGGCCACGTTCTCCGGGCCGATCAGGATGCTGGTCGTCTTTCCCTGCTCTGCGGGAATGGGAAGCCGGGCCAGGTGATCGTCCTCATCATCGGAGAGGTAGGTCAGCAGCTTTTGCGCCTTGCCCAGATCCTGATATTCCGGATGCTCCAGCAGATGGGAAACGCCTGTGGTGTACACCGAACGGTTCTCCATCTCCTCCAGCACCTCTATGGCAAAGGAAACCACCAGGGAGATCAGCGCGTAGCTGCTGCCCGGCGCGTGCTCAGCCACCCGCATCAGCTCGGGGTTCATATCCTCCAGCGTCTTTCCGGTGAAGCCCGCGTTCAGCAGGGTGGAAAGAAGCTGCAGCTGGGGCTCGTTCACGTCCAGCGGGGTGCGGATCAGCTTGTTCTTCACCTGCCTGTTGTTGGTCATCAGCACAGTGATAAAGGATCGCTCATCCACATAGATCAGATCATAGCGGGAGATGGAGCGCTTCGCACCGCCGGAGGCCAAGGCAAAGGCGGGATAATTGGTCAACTGGCTCACCATCTTGCCGGCCTGGTCGATCACCTGATCCATCTGCCGCATTTTGGTCTGGAGCGCCTCGTTGATCTGCTGCGTCTCCTGGAGGGTCAGCTTCTGCTCCTCCATCAGCTCGTTCACATAAAGCCGGTAGCCCTTGGGGGAGGGAATCCGCCCCGCAGAGGTGTGGGGCTGCTCCAGGTAGCCCATGGCGGTCAGATCCGCCAGCTCATTGCGGATGGTGGCGGAGGAGATCTTTAACCCGATGGTGTCTGCCAGGGCCTTGGAACCAACCGGCTCCGCTGTCTGGATATAGATTTCCACCAAAGCCCGGAGAATTTTCTTCTTCCGCTCTGTCAGTTCCATTTCTCCGCCCCTTCCGCTCAGTTGTCTGATCGCTTTTAGCACTCACACTTCCTGAGTGCTAATGTTAATTTAGCACCAGTTTCCGTTTTTGTCAATAGAAACTTTGTAAATAACTTGTGAACAGAAAAAATCTCCCTGCTTTTTGTCATTCAAGCAGGGAGAGTGCTTATAGAACCTCCGAATCCATCGCCTGCGGCAGGACGGCATGGCGCACCTCGGCGGAGAAATACAGGGTGCCCAGGGCGCAGACCGCGCCCCCTTCCCCTGCCAGCCGGATCGCCCTCCGGACGCCCTGAGCAACCGTGGCGCAGGGCTCCGCCCGGCCTCCGCCCGCCCGGATGCGGCGGGCCAGCTCCTCCGCGCCCAGGGCCCGAGGGTTGGAGGGCGTAACGGTCACGAACCGCCGGGCCGCAGGAAGCAGCAGCTCCAGCATCCGGGCCACGTCCTTATCCGCCATGACCCCCATGAGGATCACCGGCTTTTCTTCCCCCAGCACCCGGCGGATGCTCTCCACCGTGGCGGCGATCCCCTGGGGATTGTGGCTCCCGTCCAGAAAGAACCGGGGATTTTTCCGCAGCAGCTCAAACCGTCCGGGCCAGACCACCGTCTCCAGCCCCTCTACAATGGCGCAGTCAGGAATCCTCCACCCCTTTTTCCGAAGCGTCTCCACCGCCGTCACCGCCAGCAGCGCGTTTTGAGGCTGATAGGCGCCGATCAGGGGCAGGCGGACGGCGCCGTAGGGCTCCAGAGTAAACCGGCAGCCCTCCAGACTGACCTCCAGCCCCGAAATGCGGCCGGGGCGCATGGTCTCATAGGGCGCCCCCAACCGCCGGCAGACCTGGGAAAACACCCTCTCGGCCTCCGGGTCGTTGCCATAGCTGACTGCGGCGGCGCCGGGCTTTAAAATGCCCGCCTTTACCGACGCGATCTGGGTCAGGGTGTTCCCCAGCAGGCCGGTGTGGTCCAGACCCATCGCCGCGAACACCGCCGCCTCCGGCGCCGGGATCACATTGGTGGCGTCCTCCGCGCCCCCCATGCCCACCTCCAGCACCGCGATGTCACAGCCCTGCCGGGCGAACCAGCACAGGGCCAGGGCGGTGGAGATCTCAAACTCCGTGGGTTTGTCCGCCATCCGCTCCGCCTTTGGCCGGACGAGGGCGGAAACCTCCCGCAGCTCCTCCCGGGAAATGGGCCGGCCGTCCATTTGAATCCGCTCGCGGAAGCTCTCCAGCCCGGGAGAGGTGAACAGTCCGGTGCGGTACCCCGCCGCTTTTAAAATGGACGCGATACAGGCGGAAACCGAGCCTTTCCCGTTGGTTCCCGCCACATGGACATAGCGCAGCCGGTTCTGGGGGTTCCCCAGTTCCTCTAGCAGCTCCCGCACCCGGGACAGCCCCAGCCGGATCACGGCGGCATCCACCCCCGGCAGATAGGCGTTTGACATTGCTTTTCCTCCCTTTCCCGTTTCTTTGGAACCTCCGGGCTTGACAAACGGGCAAAAATATTATAAGGTATTACAGAACCGCATAGGGAGGAGTACTCAAGTGGCCGAAGAGGCGTGACTCGAAATCTCGTAGGGCGGTGATACCGTCGCAAGGGTTCAAATCCCTTCTCCTCCGCCATGTCGGAGCAAGCTCTCATTCGCTTGCTCCGACTTTTTTTGGCCACTCGGCGCTGGGCCTTTGGCGGATTCTCCGGCTTCCCGTCAGTCTATTCCGGCAACGCCATCCACCGGCAGGGACAACACGATCCCCTGGGCCCCGCTCTTCCTCCCGCATTTCTGGCCAATGGCCTGCATAATGGGCAGCTTATCCCGCTTCTTCGCAAGGATCATCACGATCTCCCGCTCCTGCTGGACGCTGATGCCCCAAAGCCGCATGGCCTCCTGGCTTCCGACCCTCCGGCTGTGGAACACCGTACCGCCGGAGGCTCCCGCAGGCTTTGCCGCGTCCATCACCTCTTCGCTGTACCCCTGGTTCACAATGGCCAGAATCATGCTGTAATCACTCTCCGACATCCTGCGCTCATTCCTTTCCAAACTCGCTTGACCGGCCTCCTGCCGCATGGATTCAAGCACTTTAACCATCTGATTGCTGCCGCCCGATATGGGGATGGTAAAGGCGATGCCGCTGTTTGGCATACCGAGGTGGAGCTGCTTTCGCAGCTTGATCAGCAGCTCGTCCGCCACGGCCTTTGACAGCTCCATCATCAGCGCGGCCTTTTCCACGCTGCCCAGCCCCAGCAGATCCATCATTTCACTGGAGGCCGTGCCCTGGGCGCGGAACTGATATTGAACGGGGATATGCTCCTTGCGGAGCAAATCGGCGGCTTTCTCCGTGAGCTTCGGCGTGGCGATCAGCCAGAGCAGCCGGTACGCCGCCTTTTCCTTTTCAACAGCCATCTTCGACTTCCTCCTCAAATTCAAGTATGGCATCGGCATCGGCGTCCCCGGCGGCAGCCTCTTCCTGCTCCATAGAGGCCCTTTCGGCCTTCTTCAACTTGACTTGGTATTGCAAACCCATAATCTGTACGGCAATCAACGGCGTCAGCGCGACCAACGCCACAACGCCGAAGGCATCCGACATGATATTGCCGCCAACGGCAGCGCAGGCGCCGATACTCAGCGGCAGCAGAAAGGTGGTTGTCATCGGGCCGCTGGCCACTCCGCCGGAGTCAAACGCAATACCCACAAACATCTTGGGCACGAATTTTGAAAGCGCCAGGGCGATGAGATAGCCGGGTATGATGATCCAGTAGATGGAAACTCCCGTCAGCACCCGCAGCATCGCCAGGCCCACACTGATCGATACGCCGATTGAGAGGCAGCGGTTCATGGATCTTGCGGACACCGCGCCGCTGGTCACGTTTTCCACCTGGCGGTTCAGCACCTGTATGGCGGGCTCCGCCTTGACGATATAATAGCCGATCAGCATCCCGATGGGGATCAGCAGCCACCTCCAGCCCTCCGAGGCAATTCCGCTGCCCAGCAGGGAGCCCACCGGGGCAAAGCCGATATTCACGCCGCACAGGAAAAGCACCAGCCCAATGTATGTATATACAAATCCCACCAGAATCCGGTTGATCTGGCGCTTCTGATACCGATGGCTCAGTATCTGAAAGGCAAAGAACATAACGGCCACCGGCACCAGGGACACGGCCACCTCCCTGGCATAGGGCGGAAGCCCTGTTAAAAACTCCCGGACAACGTCCCGGGTGGTGGAAACCTCCGGCATCTCGGAGGCCGCGTAGGAGGTCTCCGTCGGGTGAAAGAAGAGCCCCAGCCCCAGCACAGCCAAAACGGGGCCAATGCTGGAGAGCGCCACCAGGCCAAAGCTGTCCCCGGTGCCGTTTTTGTCGCTTCGCACCGAGGCCAGGCCCACGCCCATGGCCATGATAAAGGGGACGGTCATGGGGCCGGTGGTAACTCCGCCGGAGTCAAAGGCCACTGCCAGAAAATTCTGCGGGACCAGAAGCGATATTCCCAACAGAATCACATATAGGATCATCAGCATCCTGGGCAGACTGATCTGAAACAGGATTCTCAGGATGGACAGGGCCAGGAACAGGCCCACGCCCACCGCCACAGTCACAACCAGCACCTGATTGGGGATCGCCGGAACCTGCCCGGCCAGCACCTGCAGGTCCGGCTCGGAAAGGGTGATAATGGCACCCATGAAAAACCCGATCAAAAGAATCATCAGGATGTTTCGCGTTTTTGAGATCTGAACGCCGATTCCCTCACCCAGGGGGGTCATTGCCATCTCCGCTCCCAGTTGGAAAAACCCCATTCCGATCACCAGCATGACCGCCCCCACAAAGAACATGACGATCATGCCCAGATCAATCGGAACCAGAATTACGCTGAGGATGAGAACGATCCCCGTAATCGGCAGCACCGATGACAGGGATTCCACAATTTTCTCCCTGAGCTTTGGGTTCATATTATTCATGCAGCACTTCCTTTCAACGGATGCGGCGCTTTTTTGCCGCTCCTTTCTCTGTTACGCCAGGGATCTCAGCTTCTTTGAAAATTGTGTGTCATCCAGCTCGTGTACGCCGTCCAGCACCTGAATCTGCATATCCTTTGCGCGCTCCAGAAAATATTTTTTGCTTTTATCCGATTTGCCCAGGGTGGTTCCGATCAGCAGCTTTCTGGCATAGTTTCCGCCGAAGCGGTTCGCCACTGTATTGAGCTTGTAAAGCTCGTCCTCCCCCACGGCGCCGTTCTTGCAGCTGATAAATATGGGGATCAGCCCGCGCATCAAGATCAAATCGATCTCATTTTCCGTGTCTACGATGGACTCCGTCTGGTCGTGGACCGTGCCGTCCCAGTCGATAAACACGCCTGTCATCATATCGTGATAGCGCGGTGTGCCATCCGGGTCCAGCAGGCTCCGCGCAATGAGATAGGTTTTCAGTTCCAGAATGGTCCCCGCTTTGGTCAGGCAGCGTTTTACCTGCCCGTCCTTAAATCTGAGCCGGAAACAGTCCCCTTCGTTTTCCAGCCCGGAAATCAGCCCCGCGTCCTCCAGCGCATAGAAAACGCCTTTCAGGTTCACAGAAAGATGGCGCCTTTTGAAGTAATTTGTCACCAGAGGAATGTCTGCCTCGAATTGCAGTCCGTCCGCCTGATAGCGGCCGAGCTGCTGCATTTCATCCAGCACAGAAATCTGGTGGTTCCAACCGCCGGGGTTCGCCCGGCTGATCTCCCACATGGTTTGGATGTCCTGAATAAAACCCTCGTCAAACCGCCAGGGATATGTGCCACATTCCCGCTGGTCAGAGGAAACGATGCAGCCGCCATGGAGGATAATATTCTGCTCCACCGTCAGATTCGGGATATGACTGTTCGCCGCAACGCCATCTAAATCACAGTCATAGAGATTCCCGTTCCGGATATTGTACTGGTGCAGCTCCAGCCCCTGCTCACGGAAGCGCTCATAGACGATCCCAACCGCCACCATGGAAAGGCTGTCGCCCCCGGTCAGATCAAAGCAGCAGCCGGGATAATCCTGCACCACCTTTTCCAGAACGGCAACGATCTCATGCAGCGCATGGATCTTGATCCCCCGATATTCCAGCTCCGTTGCCTCGCTGCCGATGGCGCGGAGGAAGCGCCGAAAGGCCGCATCCTGCTTTTTCATTTGCTTTAATTCACCGAGAAATACCACCCGCTCCGGCGCGTTGGCCAGTGCGCTGATCATATTTTCAATGGGAGATCGGTCAAAAAACTCGATGACCACCATAAGTCGTTCGCCTCTTTTCTCTCTGTCGCTTTCCTGTGCCGGCGCCTCGCCCCGGCGGGGCAGCGCAAAGCTCCCCCGGAAATCGCCCCGGGTGGCCGATTCAATGATGCAGCTCTTTTTCGCAGAGCTCCAGCGCGGAGGCGATGACCGCGTCCATGTCATAATACCTGTATTCGCCCAGCCGCCCTCCGAAGATGACGTTCTTCTCGCCCCGGGCCAGTTCCCGGTATGCGGCGTACAGCTTCCCGTTTTTCTCATCGTTGACGGGATAGTAGGGCTCGTCCCCGGGCTTCCACTCGGAGGAATATTCCCGGGAGATCACCGTTTTGGGCTGGGTGCCGAACTCAAACCACTTGTGCTCAATGATCCGCGTCCAGGGCGTTTCCCGATCCGTATAGTTGACGGCGGCGTTGCCCTGGAAATTGGGGATGTCCAGAACCTCTGTCTCAAACCGGACGGAGCGGTATTCCAGCGCCCCCAGCCGATAGCCGAAGAAGGCGTCAATGGGGCCGGTGTATACCACCCTGCGGGCCAGGGCGTCGTAGTCCGCCCTGCGCTCCAGATAGTCCGTGTTCAGGCGAACCTCGATCCCCTCCAGCAGATTGGCCACCATCCTGGTGTAGCCGCCCATGGGGATGCCCTGGTAGAGGGCGTTGAAATAGTTGTTGTCGAAGGTCAGGCGCACCGGCAGGCGCTTGATGATAAAGGCGGGGAGCTGGTCGCAGGGGCGGCCCCACTGCTTTTCCGTGTAGCCCTTCACCAGCTTTTCATAGATGTCGGTCCCCACCAGGCTGATGGCCTGTTCCTCCAGGTTCCGGGGCTCGGAGATCCCGGCGGCCCGGCGCTGGGCCTCGATTTTGGCCGCCGCCTCCGCAGGCGTGACCACTCCCCACATCCGGTTGAATGTGTACATATTAAAAGGAAGGGAGTAAAGCTCCCCATGGTAGTTGGCCACAGGGGAGTTGGTAAAGCGGTTGAACTCCGCGAACCGGGTGATATAGTCCCAGACCTTCTTGTTGTTTGTATGGAAAATGTGGGCGCCGTATTTGTGGACGTTGATGCCCTCGATCTCCTCGGTGTAGACATTTCCGGCGATATGGGGGCGCTTGTCCAGGACAAGCACGGTTTTCCCGCGCCGGGCGGCTTCGTGGGCAAACACCGCCCCATAAAGCCCGGCGCCCACGATCAGATAATCGTACATGGTGTCTTTCTCCGTTTCTGTGTTCAGGCCCGGTTCAGGTCCTGCTTGATTTGGGTCGTGCTGATTTCGGGGGTGCGGGGCAGATAGACCACCTGAACCCCCTCCTCCTCCAGGAAGTCGAACTTGCCCCTCCAGTCGTCGCCGATCACAAAGATGTCGGCGTGATATTCCCGGACATCGGCACGCTTCTGCTCCCAGCAGGTTTCCGGGATCACCAGATCCACATAGCGGATGGATTCCAGGAGCTGCTTGCGCTGCTCATAGGTGAAGTAGCACCGCTTCCCCTTTTCCTCCCAGTTGAACTCATCGGTGGACAGGCCCACGATCAGATAGTCGCCCAGCTCCCGGGCGCGGCGCAGAATGTTGATATGGCCGTAGTGCAGCAGGTCAAAGGTGCCGTAGGTAATCACTCGTTTCATATTGTCTCGTCCTTTAGAAATGCCCCAGGGGGCGGAATCATGTCCTTATTCTATAATAAACCCGGAGGCATTTCAACCGAAACTTCAGAAATTCCGGGGAAATTGAAATTAAAAACCGGGGAAAACTGAAATTTAAAATTTTTTTCAGTTTCCTCTTGCAAAGCTCTGGATTTTATGATACAACGTGAGTGAAGCGGGAAATGGGCGGATGCTCCCCCAGAGACGGCAGGCCCGGTTTCGCTGCTATCAAATTGTAAAGAAGGTATCGGGATGAAAAAATTGTTGACCAAAGGGCTTTCCCTGCTCCTGGCGCTGACAATGCTCCTGTCCGTCTGCGGCATCTCCGCAGCTGCGGAGGGAGAAACGGACGCCGGCGAAACGGCGGAAAGCTCCGCCCAAGTGACAACAGAGTTCCGCAAGGTGACCAGTGCGGAAGATCTGACCGACGGAACGTATGTCATTGTGGCAAGCACAGTGGGTAACTCCGGCAGAAACCGTGTTATCCATCACACCGCCAATACGGCGTATGCCGATCAGTGCCAGGTTGCGGCGGACGACAGCGCTCTGGGGACTGTCCTGTCCATACCCGACTGCACGATCGCCAGTTTTAGCGGCACCGGCGCGCACTATTGGACGATTGCTTCTGTGGACGGCGGCTACACGATTCAGAGCCAGACTTCCGATGGCTATTACCTGAATTGCGGTACCGTTGACAGCTATGCTTCTAAGAGTGTTCCTGTCACCGAAACTGCGATGGTCTTCCAGATCGCGGCGCAGGATGGCGGCACCTGGAGCATCGGCTATGAGGAAGAAAACGCAGTAACCTATCTTGCCTGGAACGAAAGATGGGGCGCCAGCGCGGAAGCCTACGGGGTTTACCTCTACAAGGAAACCGAAGTTGTGGTGGAAACGATTGACCCGGAGGACATCCTGCCCAACGGCAACAGCTCCACCGGCACCACAGAGGGCCAGCCGTTCCCATCCGGCACCGGCGGGAGCACCTATTTCCGCATCCCGTCCCTGATCACGCTGAATGACGGCAGCCTGTTGGCCGCCACAGACGCCCGGTGGAATCATACCGGCGACGCCTGCGCCCTGGACACCATCATCAGCAAGTCCGAGGACGGCGGCGCGACCTGGACCTACCGCTTCGCGAACTACTTCAACGACAGTGTTGACGCGAAAAGCACCTATGCCACTGCCTTTATCGACCCTGTTCTGGTTCAGGATGATAACGGCACCATCTACCTGATGGTGGACCTGTGGCCCGGCGGCGTGGCCCTCAACACCGCACCTTATCCCCCCGCCAATGGCAGCGGATATGTGCAGATCGACGGCACTTACCGGCTGGGGCTCTATGAATCCCCCATCCCCAGCGTGCAGACCGAGGCAGGCTATACCCATTATGTGGGCGACTTTGAAGAAGGCTACGCCCCGGTTGTGAACGCCTCCACCGGCGAGGCGGACTACTTTGTGGATGGATGGTATTACCTGTATGACGCGGACAAAGCGCCTATCTACTGCAAGCAGTTGGGCAGCGATTACTATGTCCAGCAGAACGTATTCTACTGGAACGCCAACCTCCACGCGCTGGGCACCTCCTACCTGTGGATGGTGACCTCCACCGACGGCGGCGAGACCTGGTCCGCGCCCAATATGCTCAATGAGCAGGTGCGCACCTGTGTTGAAAGCAACGTTGGATTCTACGGCGTTGGCCCCGGCCGCGGCCTGGTGACCTCCACCGGACGGATCATCCTCCCCTGCTATACTTATATCACCGGCGTGGGTGACGGCAAAACCAGCGTCATTTACTCCGATGACGGCTTGACCTGGAGCCGCAGCGAGGATCTGAGCAGCCAAACCTCCGAGGCCACTCTGGTGGAGGCGGATGGCAACCTCTATCTGTTCGCCCGTCACGGCGTTGCCGCCGTTTCCACGGATGATGGCGCCACTTGGACTGAGCAGTCCGGGCTGCTTCCGGAAGGCATTTCCACCGGCTGCCAGATTGATGCCATCACCTATTCTGACTCCATCGACGGCAAGACCGCGATCCTGCTCTCGTGTCCCACCGGCGGCAGCCGTGTCAACGGCACGATTTTCGTGGGCCTGGTGCAGGAGGACGGCAGCATCAGCTGGGATTACAGCTATTCCGTCACCACCGGCGGCTCCGCTTATGCCTACTCCTGCCTGACGGAGCTGGCGGACGGCTCCATCGGCCTGTTGTATGAGGACGCAAACGGTTCCGAGCTCTATGTGAACCTCAACATCCGTGACATCGCCGAAGGCGCGGTGCTCAACGGCGAGCGTGAGTTCACGGTGCCTCTGTACGGCTCCTACACGGAGGTTCTGCCCGGCTTCTCCACCTCCGATGAGTATGACCACGACATCCTTGATATCCAGGTGGAGGAAAATGAGGACGGGACCTGCACCGTGACCTACACCGGCAAGCAGGAAGGGGTCGTGGAATTTACCGAAAGCACGACCGGCTACCGCTATACCATCACGGTAGAGGCGGAAAATCTGATTGAGAT
>CAYSNK010000042.1:0-4637 GCA_964432375.1 uncultured Oscillospiraceae bacterium
GGCGTTATGCCACCACCGATATGCAGAAGCCTCAGACCGCTGAGTCCTGGGTCGGGATGCCCAAGAAGGCCGCTGAGTGGTTCAAGAAGGTCGAGGCTGGCGAGGCTGAGAATCCCTTTGCCAAGAACGAGGTTCCCGGCGCTTACAAGCCCTATCGTCCCACCAAGAAGGGCTGATTGTTTCCCTCATCTCACAAATTTGGCGCTCCCTGAAGAGGGAGCGCCTTTTTTGACGGAAGATCCCCCGCAAACCGCGCTCGCCGGTTTGGTCGGAGCTTCCCAAAGCCTCTCACAGATCCGTCCCGCCGGCTGATCCGGCGCTTCCGTAGGTTTTGTAGGGCAGCGGAGGCTCCGGCCGGCGGGGCGCGTGGGAGTCCTTCGCGTACTTATAGTGGAAGGTAGTCGGCCCATCGGGGATGGGGAAGCCGAAGGGATGCAGATCCTCCCCGGTGGCGGCGGCCCGGGCGTGATAGGCGTCGATCTGCTCCTGCGTCACGCCATACTCCTGTTCTCCGGCGTATTTCACCGGGTCATGGTCAAAGTCCGCCTGCCACAGGTCGCAGACGTGGAGATGCCAGATCTTCCACCGGCCCTCCAGGTTGATAAAGTCCACCGCGTACTTTCCGGTATCCCAGGTGAAGGAGTATCCTTCCTCCGCATCAGGGTCGTCCCGCATCATAATCACGCCGGTGGACATCCAAAGGCCCTTGGCGGTTTTGCAGTCCTCCGCCACCTCGATCACCGGGGTGGTGATCTGGTGGATCTCCAGCAGGCCGGGCAGGCACTGGCCGGTGCCCGCCGTAAACTTCTCCGCCATGATGTCGAAAAACTCCAGGCTCTTTTCCGGGCCGAACACGCCCAGGGGGCCGTACTCGCAGGTCGCGTCAGGCAGCTGCCAGGCGAAAAGCTCCCGGCCAATGCGATCCATCTGGCCCCCGGTGTGGAGGTACTGATACCGCCCCATCAGGTTGGCGATCTCCCGATAGGCTTGATTTTGCAGCGCAACGCGCTCCAGCTCCTTGATTTCCATTGAAAACCATCCCTTTCCGTTCGGTTTGTTTCACGAACCGCTGAATCAGCCGCCCGGGGACGGAGGCCGGTTCCTGCCGGTTGAATCAGAGCTTCCCCAGGCTCTTTCCGCTCCATTTTACCGGGAATCCTCTGCCCTGTCAACCGGCCTTTCTGCCGATATGACCGTCCGGTTCCCCCAATTTTCCCGCAATTTTGTGGAAATTCCTCTTCGTTTTCTTCGCGCAATCTGGTACACTATACGTTAAGGAACATTCCCTTGCGGAACATTTCATGAAAGATTCTTTTTTAGGGAGCACACAACCATGATTAACCAGGATAAAATTAAACAGGCCGCCGTCCTCTTTCTGGAGGGCATCGGAGAGAATCCCGGCCGGGAGGGCCTTCTCGACACACCGGACCGCATTGCCCGGATGTGTTCCCAGCTATTTGCGGGGCTGGAGGAGACACCGGAGGAGCACCTCGCCACCCGCTTTACTGTGGAGCACAGCGAGATCGTGCTGGTGAAGGACATCGTCTTTTACTCCGTCTGCGAGCACCACCTGCTCCCTTTCTTCGGCAAGGCCCATGTCGCCTATATCCCCAACGGCCAGGTGGTTGGCCTGAGCAAGATCGCCCGGACGGTGGAGGTCTACGCCCGCCGCCCTCAGATCCAGGAAAAGCTGACCGGCCAGATCGCGGACGCCATTATGGGCTGCCTGGGGCCCCAGGGCGTGCTGGTCATGCTGGAGGCGGAGCACCTCTGTATGTCCATGCGGGGCATCAAGGCCCCCGGCGCAAGGACCGTGACCCTGGCCGCCAGGGGCTGCTTTGAGGGCAACAGCGCCCTGCAAAACCGCTTTTTCCAGATGGTGAAGGAATGAATCGGGTCAACCGAATCCTGGCCCACAGGGACTTTCAGCGGCTGATGGCCCAACTGGAGGAGGCCGAGCGGGGCCGCGTTTTCTGCGGCCACGGCATGGAGCACCTGCTGTCTACGGCCCGGCTGATGGCGCTGATCTCCGCCCAGGAAAAGCTGTCTATCCCCCAGCCGCTCATCTACGGGGCGGCGCTGGTGCATGATCTGGGCCGGGCCGAGGAATATCAGGGGGGACGGAGCCACGAGGAGGCCGGGCCGGAGCTGGCCGCCCCCATCCTGGCCGACTGCGGCTTTTCCGCCGGGGAACAGGAGGCCATCCTGACCGCCATCCGGGAGCATCGCTCCGGCTGGCAGGGCCGGCGCTCCCCCCTGGGGCAGCTCCTCTTCCGGGGGGATAAGGAAAGCCGCCCCTGCTTTGCCTGCAAAGCCCGGTCTGCCTGCAACTGGCCCGAGGCAAGGAAAAATCTGACTCTTTTACGATGAAAGCGAGGAACCAGTTATGAAAATTGGAAGCCGCGAATTTCAAACCTCCGGCAGGACTTATGTCATGGGTATTCTCAATGTGACGCCTGACTCCTTTTCGGACGGCGGCAGATGGAACCGGTTGGATCGGGCCCTGTTTCATGTGGAGGAAATGCTGCGGGACGGGATGGACATTCTGGACATCGGCGGCGAGTCCACCCGCCCCGGCTACACCCCCCTTTCGGAGCAGGAGGAAATCAGCCGGGTCGTCCCGGCAATCGAGGCGGTAAAGGCCCGCTTTGACGTGCCCCTTTCCCTGGACACCTGCAAAAGCGCCGTGGCCCGGGCAGGTCTGGCCGCCGGCGCGGATCTGATCAACGATGTATGGGGGCTGAAATCCGACGCGGATATGGCGGGGGTTATCGGAGAGGCCGGCGTCCCCTGCTGCCTGATGCACAACCGGAAGGAGCCGGATTATGCCGATTTCCTCCCGGATCTGGTCGGTGACCTGCGTAAAACCCTGGCCCTGGCCCGGGCCGGCGGGATCGCCGGGGATCAGATCATCCTTGATCCCGGCGTGGGCTTTGGCAAAACCTACGAAAACAACCTGGAGATCATCCGCCGCCTTGATGTGCTGGACGCCCTGGGCTGTCCGGTGCTGCTGGGCGCAAGCCGGAAGTCCGTGGTGGGCCTGACCCTGGATCTCCCGGTGGATCAGCGGCTAGAGGGCACCCTGGTGACCACGGTATTCGGCGTCCTGAAAGGCTGTATGTTCGTCCGGGTTCACGATGTCAAGGAAAACGTCCGGGCGATCCGCATGGCCCAGTCCATTTTGCTGGGCAGAAAGGCGTAAGGGGGAGAGCTTCATGGATCAGCTGCGCATTTCCGGCCTGCGCATCCGGGCCAATCACGGCGTTTACCCGGAGGAGACCCGCCTGGGCCAGGATTTTTACGTCAACGCCGTTCTGTACGCCGACATTCGCCCCGCCGGGCTGGCGGATGATCTGAGCCTTTCCACCGATTACGGGGAGGTTTGCCGGTTCCTGACCTGTTTTTTGCGGGAGCACACCTATAAGCTGATTGAAGCCGCTGCGGAACAGGCGGTTCGCGCCCTCCTGCTGGCCTTTCCCCGGGTGCGGGCCGTTGACCTCGAGCTTTGCAAGCCCCAGGCCCCCATCGGCCTGCCCTTTGAAAATGTCTCCGTGGCCATTCACCGGGGCTGGCACCGGGTTTATATCGCCCTGGGCTCCAACCTGGGGGACAGGCAGAGGTATCTTCAGGACGCCATCGACGGGTTAAAGGCCCTGCCGGATCTCCGGGACATCCGGTGCTCCGCCCTGCGGGAAACTCCCCCATACGGGGGCGTGGAGCAGGGCAGCTTCCTGAACGGGGTCCTGGAGGCGGAGACCCTGCTGGCTCCCCAGGAGCTGCTGGACACCCTCCACAGATTGGAGGAGGCCGCCCACCGGGAGCGCCTGGTTCACTGGGGGCCCCGCACCCTGGATCTGGATCTCCTTTTTTACGATGAGCAGATCATCCACACGGAGACCCTGACCGTCCCCCATCCCGATCTGCAGAACCGGGACTTTGTGCTGGTTCCCCTGGTGGAGCTGGCCCCCTGGTGCTGGCACCCCCTGCTCCGCAAGACCGCCGCCCAACTGTTGGAGGAATGGAAGGAGCGTAACCCATGAAGCTCATCGCCGCCCTGTCCGCCAACTGGGGAATCGGGCTGGACGGCAAGCTGCTCTTTCAGATTCCGGACGACCTGCGCCGCTTCCGGGCCCTGACCACAGGGGGCACGCTGGTCATGGGCCGCAAAACCATGGACACCCTGCCCGGCGGCGTCCCCCTGCCCCGGCGGAAAACCGTGGTGTTGTCCCGGAACCCGGATTACCGGCAAGCGGGGGCGGCGGTTGTCCACAGCGTGGAGGAGCTGCGCTCCCTCCGGCTTTCGGAGCCGGTGTTCGTGGCCGGAGGCGGGGAAATCTACCGGCTGCTGCTGCCCTGGTGCGATGAGGCTTATCTGACCCTGGTGGACGCCTGTCCCCCCGCCAATGTGTTCTTCCCCCGGCTGGATCGGGATTCCCGCTGGAGGCTGGTGGAGCAGTCCGAAAAAAGAACCTGGCAAACCCTGTCCTATCGGTTTTGCCAGTATCGTAAAGATGAAGAGGTCTGAACAAAGCGCCACCGGCGTTTTGTTCAGACCTCTTTTATGCCTCCCTGTTCTTTTTAAAGCGGCCCGCCCTCCTCCGGCGCGGCCTCGGTTTCCTCGGGAGACTCCGCCTCCG
>CAYSNK010000042.1:4737-11473 GCA_964432375.1 uncultured Oscillospiraceae bacterium
AGCGGCCCGCCCTCCTCCGGCGCGGCCTCGGTTTCCTCGGGAGACTCCGCCTCCGTATCCAGGGGCAGACCAACGCAGGCCGGAACGGAATCCTCGTCCCAGCTATAAAGCGCCGCCATCTCCTCATCAGAGCGCAGGAAGTCCTCCTCCGTATCCTCTGCGGCAGGGTCCAGGTGGCACCAGCAGTTCTCCACGCAGACTGCCACCCAGGTATGGGCCTCCCCCTCCCGGTCGGCGCCCCGCACCAGCTGGGCCTCGAGCCCAAGCTGCTGGCACAGCAGCAGCGCCGCCATGGACGCGGCCTCATCGGAACCGGAGCGGTTGTACAGATATTCGTAAATGGAGTCAGAGCCCCCCGCCTCTACGGTGCGCTGGGCCCGCAGCGCCTCATAGGTCAGCCACAGATCGGCCCGAACCGGCCCAAAGCCGTCAGCCAGCTTGCTGATAAAGGACACCGCGTAGTCCCGCTGGGCCTGGGCCTGACTGAGGGAGGTTCCATAGAGGAAACGGATCTCGAGGATGCGCTGGCTCCCGTCAGACCCCTCATAGTCGCTGACCTGGACCCTGGGCCTTCCCAGGGCGATCTGCGGCGTTTCCTCATAATATTGCTCTACAATATCCTGGATCTGCTCCTCCGTGGCCCGCAGGCTGGTGCGGAACGCCATACTGCTCCTGAACTCGTCCATGCCCTGCTGGATCTGCTCCCGCAGGGATACGGTGGTGGCCGCCGTGGAAATGGCGGCAATTTCGTCCGCGGTATGGCGAAAGGAGAACGCAAAGGTACACTCGTAATAGGAGACAATGCGGCTGTAATCGTGGGAGATGGAGTAGAGGGCGTAAGCCCCCAGGGGATCTCCCTCCAGCACCTCCTGGACGGCGGTATTCAAATCGGACTCCACATCGCCGGTGTATTGATACAGGCGGACGGTGCCGGTGCTCTCCCCTTCGGAGACAAAGTGCAGGATGGCGCTGACCAGCTCCTGATAGGTCTCAGCCCGGAGGACGGAGGGGTCATCCTCGCTGACCCGCTGCTCCACATGGGTGGTGACGGAGGAATAGCTTCGATTGTTGAACAGGCTGCAGCCGGACAGCAGCAGAACCGCAGCCAGCGTCAGCAGGGCAGGCAGGATATGCTTTTTCATCGGCGCAGCCTCCTCTCGATCCTGCGGGCAGGGCTCAGTACCCCAGCTCCCGGTTGACGATCACCACTTCCACTTCCCCGATGCCCTGGGGCTTTTCCCAGCAGACCAGCAGGGCGGCGCAAATCCGATCCGGGCTGTTGCAGTCGTGGCAGCGGCCGGTTGTAACGCAGGGGGTTTTGCAGCCCAGGCGCTTGGCGTTCAGGGGCCCGGCAATATTCCTGGCGCGCCACAGGGCGGCGTCATAGTCCGGGGCGATTTTGTTGGTGCCGATGATAAAGTAGACCTTCTCATGGCCGAAGAGACAGGAGGCCAGGCGGTTGCCCCGTCCGTCGATGTTGATCAGCTCGCCGTTTTCGGACACCCCGTTCAGGGAACAGATGTACACCCGGGCCTCCGAAGCCTCCCGAAGAACCTGGTTCCGGGTCTTGTCCCAGTGCCAATAGCAGTCGTTGTGGGCTGCAAGCTGCTCATACAGGCCCAGATCCCGCACCGTCTGACTGCCGCCAAACCCGATGGAGACGCCGTCCAGTTGTTCATTCAGATACTTGCAGCAGTCCTCCGCCGTTTCAAAAAACGAGGTGGTATACCCTTTTTTCTCCAGGCTTTTTCTCAGTTTTTCCACATCTGCCATGTTTCCGCTTCTCCTTTCCTATGGTTCCTCGCTGTAATCGTGAAAGCCGTCCCCCAGCACCTCGTTGGCCTGGCAGACGATCATAAACGCCTCCGGGTCGATTGCCTTGACCCTGCGCTTCAGGGTGACGATCTGCCGCTGCTTAAAGGCGCAGAGCAGCACCCGCTTGTCCTGGCCGGAATAGCCCCCCTTGCCCGGCAAAACGGTTACGCCCCGCTCCATATCCTCCACAATGGCCCGGACGATCTCATCCGGGCGGCTGCTGATAATATAGGCGACCTTGGCGTTGTCCAGGCCATAGAGCACCTTGTCCATCATAACGGAGTTGACGGCCCCGGCGATCAGCCCGCAGAGGGCGGTGTTCAACTGGCGGAACACCAGGGCTGTGGCCGTGATGACGACCAGATCCATGACCAGGGCCAATCGGCCGGTGGAAATCCAGGGGAGCTTTTTCTTGAGCAGCCGGACGGCAATATCGGTGCCGCCGGTGGTGGAGCCCTGCCGGAAGATGATGCCCAGGGACAGGCCCTGGAACAGGCCCCCGTATATGGCGGCCAGCAGGGGCTCCATCGGGGCAAAGGTGTGGATTTTGGCGAACAGGTCGATGAGGAAGGAGGACAGGGCCATGGCATACAGGGAGGACACCAGCGTGTGTCCGCCCAGGAACTTCCACCCCGCCCAGAACAGGGGGATATTCAGAATAATGGCAAAGGTGCCGACCCCCACCATGGGCAGGACCAGATGGAGCATCTGGCCGATGCCGGTCAGCCCGCCGTAGGCGATCCCGTTAGGGTCATAGAACCAGTCGAAGCCGATGGCGTAAAGGACGCAGCCGGCGCTGATGATCAGATAGGACAGCACTTTAGACCAAATTTTCTCTTTCATAGTTCCTCCTTGCTCCGCACAGGTCGTTTTTTATTCCCTCTGTGATACGATAGACGTCCTCCGCCGTTTCAATGCGGCAGATCCGCTCCTTCCAACAGGAGGCGTAGGGCACCCCCTTTAAGTACCAGGCATATTGCTTCCTGGCCTCCAGGCAGGCGATCTTCTCCCCCTTGTCCTCCAGGGCCAGCGCAAACTGGCGGAGGAACGTGTCGCACCGCTGGCTCAGGGGCGGGATCGGGGGCTCCTCCTCCCCCCGGAGGGCGGCGGCGGCCTGCTGGAACAGCCAGGGGTTGCCGAAGCAGCCCCGGCCGATCATCACATAATCCGCCCCGGTGATCCTGGCGGCCCGGACAGCATCGTGTCCGCTGAATATATCCCCATTGGCGGCCACCGGGATTCCAACCGCCGCTTTCACGTCCCGGATCACCGTCCAGTCCGCCCGCCCGGAGTACATCATGGCCCTGGTGCGGCCATGGATGGCCACAGCAGAGGCCCCGGCTGCCTCCACCGTCTTTGCCATTTCCACGGCGTTGATGCTGCCCCGATCCCAGCCTATGCGGGTTTTCACCGTGACCGGCACCGAAACCGCGCCCTTGACGGCCTCCACAATGCGGCCCGCCTTTTCCGGGTCCTTCATCAGGGCGGAGCCATCGCCGCTGTTTGCCACCTTGGGCACCGGGCAGCCCATGTTGATGTCGATAAAGGCGGGATGCACCAGAGCCTCCACCTTGGCGGCGGCCTGGGCCATGCACCCCGGGTCGCTGCCGAAAAGCTGGACGCCGCCCTTTGTCTCGCAGGGGGCCAGCTTCATCAGGCCCAGGGATTTTTTGTCCTGATAGCACAGGGCCTTGCTGCTGACCATCTCGGTGACGGTGATCTCCGCCCCGAGCTCATGGCAAATCACCCGGAACGCCAGATCCGTGACCCCGGCCATGGGAGCCAGGATCAGCCTTGGGATGTTGGTTTTTGTCTCCATGGCGAAACGGTCACTTCAACAGGGCTTCCAGCTCCTCCAGGATCTCCCGGAAGAGGGTCAGCGCCTGATTGACCGGCTCCGCTGTGGCCATATCCACACCGGCTCCCCGCAGCAGGGTAATGGGGTCTGCGGAGCAGCCGCCGGAGAGGAAGCGCAGATAGTCCTCCACAGCGGGCTGGCCCTCCCGCAGAATACGGGTGGAAAGGGCCGCAGACGCGGCGAAGCTGGTGGCGTATTGATAGACATAGAAGTCATAGTAGAAGTGGGGAATCCTGGCCCATTCCATGCTGATCAGCTCGTCCGTGACCACCGCGTCCCCGAAGTACAGGTGATTGATCTCCCCATACAACCGGCTCACCCGCCGGGCGGTCAGGCTCTCTCCTTCCTCCGCCAGCCGGCTGATCCGCCACTCGAACTCCGCGAACTGGGTCTGGCGGTAGAGAACCACCCGGAACTGATCCAGGAAGTAGTTCAGCAGGTAGGCCCGGGTTTTCGGCTCCGAGGTGGTCTTTAGCAGGTACTGCATCAGCAGCGCCTCATTGCAGGTAGAGGCCACCTCCGCCACAAAGAGCACATATTCTGAATAGATCACCGGCTGGGCCTGGTTGGACAGATAGGAATGGATGGCGTGGCCCATCTCATGGGCCAGGGTAAACACCCCGCTCAGGTTGCCCTGGAAGTTCAGCAGCACATAGGGATGGGGGCGGCCCCCTGCGGAATAGGCGCCGGAGTGCTTGCCCTTGTTTTCATAGACGTCCACCCAGCGCTCCGCAAAGCCCTTTTTCAGCAGGGAGACATATTCCTCCCCCAGGGGGGCCAGGGCCTTTACAACCAGCGCCTTGGCCTCCTCATAGGTGAAGGTCCACGCCACATCCTTGACGATGGGTACGCTCATGTCGTACATCCGCATTTCCTCCAGGCCCAGCACCCGCTTGCGCAGGGCCACATAGCGGTGAAGCGGCGCCAGATTGTTGTGAACCGCCTCGATCAGGTTGGCGTAAACCTCCGGGGGCACCTCGTTGGGGATGAGGGACGCCTCCATCGCGCTCCTGTAATGGCGGGCCTTGGCGTTGAACTGGATCTGCTTCACCTGGCCGGCCAGGGTCGCGGCGAAGGTGTTGATATGGCTCTGATAGGTGTGATACATGGACTCATAGGCAGAGCGGCGCAGGGCCCGATCCGGGGATTCCAGCAGGAGAGTGTAGGTTCCGTGCGTGACCAGATGGGCCGCCCCCTTGCTGTCCACCGCGTCGGGAAAGGTCATATCCGCGTCCGACAGCATCTCATAAATGCGCAGGGGCGCTGCGGCCACCTCCCCGGCCAGGGCCATCAGTTCCTCCTCCCGCTGGGAGAGGGTATAGGGCTTCAGCATACGGAACCGGTTGATCGCAAGGCGGTAGTGTTCCAGGGCGGGAACCTGCCGGTAAAACGCCTCCAGCGTTTCCTCCGGAATGGCCAGGATCTCCGGGGCCTCGAAAGCCCGGGCCGCCAGGTAGTCGGTATACAGGCTCTGAGCCTGGTCGGAATAAGCCTGATAGGTGGCGTTGGCGGTGTCCTCGTCTCGCTTGCGGTCCGCATAGTTGGAAAGCCGCTGGAGCTTCAGGTTCACCTCGTCCTCCAGCCGGAGCAGCTCCAGGAGCTGCTGCCCGCTGTCGGCCAGCCGGTTCTGATAGGCGGCGAATCTGCCCAGTTCAGCCTTCATTTGATCTCTGGCATCCTCCCAGTCCCGGTCAGTGGGATACAGGTCGGCCAGGTTCCAGGTGTCCTCCACAGGGATTTCGGAGCGCAAGCGCTGTTTGGTTTCTGCCATGAAATAACCTCCTAGTTATCGTTGTAGTTCAAAGATCCCGCACCAGCCGGACAGCCACGCCCACAATCCGGGCGGCTCCGGTGGAAAAATCCCCGGCGGGAATCAGGCGGGGTTCATAATTCGGATTTTCCGGCTGGAGGATCACCGTATCCCCCTGGCGGCGGAACCGCTTCAGGGTGGCGTCCTCCTGGTTGACGATGCAGGCCACGATCTGGCCGTTCTGGGCCGCGCTTTGGGGGCGGATCAGCACCAGATCGCCGTCGTGGATGCCCGCGTTTATCATGCTGTCCCCGGAGACCCGGAGATAAAAGCATCCCTCGGAGGCGGAGTCCGCCGCCGCGTAGCCCAGGATCTCCTGGGCCGCCAGGGTGGGGATTCCCGCCCGGATCACCCCTAAAATGGGCAGAACGGTGCGGCTGGGGTCTCCCGGCCCCTCCGGTCTGGGGGGCACGTCGTAGCCCTGAAGCCAGTACAGGTTCACCTTCAGCTTGAGGGCCATCTCCATGGCCACCTCCGCCCGGGGCTCCCGCTGGCCCAGGACATAACGGTTCAGGGTTTGGGGGCGCATTCCCAAAAGCTGGCCGAACTGCTCGTAGTTCAGCTCTCTCTCCTGCATCACCTGATGCAGCCGCTGTCCGATGGTGGCCGCCTTTCGCATCTCCATCCCCTCCGAAAAGTTTTTCCGAATGATTCTTATAAATGTATCATAGCACAGCTTATCACCAAAAACAATATTTTTTCAAAAAGATGCTTGACAGCATCACCGATTGGTGGTATAGTAGGAGCATAGATAGAACATACGTTCTATTTATGGAGCCTTGCTGCGTTCGGAATTATTTTTTGACCGGTTTATCTCCAAACGGTGATAAGAAGAGGAAAAACATCACTGCCGGAGCAGTGAGAACCTTGGAACGGGCGATTCAAAAGGGACGGCGGCGTGGGGCGCTCTTTTCAGAAAAAAATCGGAGCAAGCGATTTAGAACTTGCTCCGACCTGGTGGAGGAGGGTGGATTCGAACCACCGAAGCAAACGCAGCAGATTTACAGTCTGTCCCCTTTGGCCACTCGGGAACTCCTCCCTATGAAATTGTGGAGCTGGTGGACGGACTTGAACCCCCGGCCTGCTGATTACAAATCAGCTGCTCTACCAGCTGAGCTACACCAGCATTCCAGCATACGGACGCGTTCTCGCGTCAACGGTTGCTATTATAGCAGTGGCTCCGAAATTTGTCAACCGTTTTTTCAAAAAATTTTATATCAGGGAATCTCTGATTCCGTCGGCAAGCGCCACCG
>CAYSNK010000043.1:0-11472 GCA_964432375.1 uncultured Oscillospiraceae bacterium
GGGTGTCCCCCAGCACGCCGCCCCGGGCGTTGCCCATGTGCATGGGGCCGGTGGGATTGGCGGAGACAAACTCCACCATGACCTTCTGCCCCTTGCCCTCATCGGACCCACCATAGGACTGGCCCTCCTTCTCGATGCAGACCAGCACGTCGCCGTACCACTTGCTGCCCAGGCGGAAATTCATAAACCCGGGGCCGGCAATCTCCACAGAGGAGAAATAGCTGCCCTCCAGCTCCATATTGTCAACCAGGGTCTGGGCGATGAGCCTGGGGGCCTTGCGGAGGGCCTTGGCCCCGGCCATGGCGAAGGAGGAGGCGAAGTCGCCGTTCTTCACGTCCTTGGGGATCTCCACCCGGCCCTGGATCTCCTGTCCGCCGGGCAGCAGGCCGGCGGCGGCAGCCTTTTCATAGGCGGCCTGGGTGAGGTCGGAAACCTGCTTTCTGGCAGCCTGGATCATATTAGACATTTTTTCTCACGCTCCAAATTTTGCTTTTTGATACAGAGTTTATGTTTGCAAACTCATGCCCGGGGAACTTCCCGCACGTCGATCAGAAACCGGTTCCGCCCGGCCATGGCGTGGTCGATCTCGATGGCATAGTCGATGTGCAGATGGCCCCCGTGGTCATTCAGGCCCACGTCGATCTCCTTGGCGGAGATGCCCACCTCCATGCTGCCATAGGGGGTTTGGTACAGGGAGGTGTGCTTTCGGCCCAGCTCAAAGATCATCTGGGAGCAAACCGCTCCCGTGCGGATCAGGCTGACCTTGTCCTGCTGGACGCGGAACGTGGTGCGGGTGCCCTCCAGCCCGGTGAGTTCGCTCTCCTCATAGCTGAGCAAATAGCCGTCGGCTCCGTGGGAGGTCAGACGGCCCGCCGTCACCAGCTCGATGGTGTCGTCCTCCTGATCCTCCAGGGCCTGCTTGCCCTTGATGGAAATAATTACATCTTTTTTCATGGTTTTCCTCAATTTGATTTCTGATATTAGTATTTCCCGATGTCGATCTGTTCCACCCGGTTTTTCACCTCTCGCTGGAGGAAGATCCCGGCCAGCTCAGAAAACCCTTCGGTGGTATCGCTGACGTAGAAGCGGAGGCTGCCGGTCTGTCCGGGGTCCGCGAGCTGATCCTCCATGCGCAGCCGCTCCGCCACCGCCCCGGCGCAGGCTTCGCCGCTGTCGATCAGGGCCACGCCATCCCCCATATAGGCGCCGATGACCTCCTTCAGCAGGGGGTAGTGGGTGCAGCCCAGCACCAGGGTATCCACCTGGGCGGCCTTCATGGGCGCCAGATACTCCGCCGCCACGGTTTCGATCACCACATCGCCGGGGTGGAAGCGGCCATTCTCCACCAGGGGGACGAACAGGGGGCAGGGCCTGGCGAACACCCGGATGCCCGGGTTTTGCGTGGTGATGTATCGTTCGTAGGCGCCGGTTCGGATGGACGCCTTGGTAGCGATCAGGCCCACCCGGTTGTTCCGCGTTTTGAGCACAGCAGCCCGGGATGCGGGCTCCACCACGCCGAAAATGGGCAGGCTGTTCTCAGACGCGATCACGTCGAAGGCGGTGGTGCTGATGGTGCCGCAGGCGATGACGATGGCCTTTAAATCAAAGGACTTCAAAAAAGCCACATCCTGACGGGCGTATTTGATCAGGGTTTCCCTGGAGCGGCCGCCGTAGGGGACCCGGGCGGTGTCTCCGAAATAGATGATTTGTTCTGCGGGCAGAAGATCAGCCAGCTTCCTGACGCTGGTCAGCCCGCCCAAGCCGGAATCGAATACTCCGATTGGTCTGTTATCCATGCTTCAGCCTCCATGCGTTTTCGGGGGTGCGTGAACCTGCGGGCGGGGGCGGCGCTCCCCGCCCCTTTCCGCATAAACTCACATGATATATGATATTTCATTCAAGGCAAGAACGCAAGGAAAATTTCCGGCCAAAATTCAAATTTGACTTTATGCACAATATATTATAATATAGAGCAGAACCCCTGCGCAATGCGGCAACAGAGCCGCCCTCGGGGGAAAAGGAGGTCTTTATGATGAATCTGGAACTGACGGCGAAGCAATACCGCCGTCTGTTGGATATGGCGTATATTGGAAACTGGGTGCTCAACTCCACCCGGGGAGAGGATCGGTTCCGGGACTATGACGAGGTGGAGTCCCTGCTCTTCTCCCGGGCCCCCGAGGTGGGAATGCCAACCCTGTGCGAAACCTGGGAGGGGGAGGTGGTCCCCTCTGTGGCCTTTGCGGAGGGCGGCATCCACGAGGCGATTATCGACTATGAAAACAACGTTTTCTTTGACATCCTGGCGGAGGAGCTGGCCCGGCGGGATATGGACGATGTGGACATCGACGAGAGCAACTATGATGAGTTCTATCAGCGGGTGGACATCTATTTGGACGAATTTGAGCAGCACGGCACAGACAACGTCCATGTGGAGACCGGCGAACTATGAGCGGGAAAACAAAGGAGAAAGCGCCGCTGCTCTCCCTGCGGCGGGAACCGGGTTCCCTGATTTTTTCCGGCGTTTACACCCTGCTTGTGGCTGCGGTTTTGATTTGGAGCGGGATCTCCGCCCTTTTGTCCGTTCCCGCCGCCCTGATGCTGGGCGCGGCACGCCTGCTCCGGTTCGCGCCGCCGGAGCGGGCGGAGCGCTGCCTGGGCCGGGTGCTGTGGGCGGCGGGCCCTCCCCTCTCCCTGTACCTGGTGGAGGTTCAGAACGGCAACGACCTGCTGGAGGATCTGTCCCCCCTGGAAATCGGGCTGAACCTGGTGTGGTATTACATGATTGCCGCCGTGATTTTCCTGATCCTGGGCAGGCGAAATTCCTCCGCCCGGTGGAGCGCCGGAATTTGCTACGCGGCGGGCTGCATCAACCATTATGTCATCCACTTCCGGGGCCGCTCCATCTTTCCGGTGGATCTGCTGACCCTGCGGACGGCGCTGAATGTGGCGGGCAGCTACAGCTACCGGCCCTGCACGGACCAGACCTATGCGCTGCTCTGGCTGCTCCTGTATCTGACCGTTGTGGGCTGGCTTCCCAGACAGAAAAAGCGCAGGATGGTGCGGCTGCCGGTGGCCATCCCGGTGGCCGTCCTGTCGGCGGCCTATCTGGTGGTGTTTGCCTTTACCCCCTTTGTGGATTGGCTGGGCATCGAGCCGTCCCTGTGGACAACCCGGGGCAACGGGTTCTTCCTGAACTTTTCCGTCTGCCTGAGATACAGTCATATCGAAAAGCCGGAGGGCTATTCCGCAGAGGCGGCCCGGGAGATCGCGGCGGAGGTGACGGAGGAGGGGGCCGTCACCGGCTCCGTGGACGTCACCCCCACCAACATCATTGTGATCATGGACGAGGCCCTGTCTGACCTGTCTGTGGATGGGGACTTGCCCCTTTCCGGGGAGCAGCTTCCCTTCATCAGTTCCCTGACTGAAAACACCATCAAGGGCTATGCCTGGTCATCGGTGTTCGGCGGCACCACCGCCAACTCGGAGTATGAGTTCCTCACCGGCAACTCCATGGCGTTCCTGCCCGCCGGTTCGGTGCCCTATCAGCTCTTTGTCCAGCCGGAGGAAAATTCCCTGGTGGGCCAGCTCTCCGCGCTGGGGTATTCCACCACCGCGATGCACCCCTATAAGCGCTCCGGCTGGAACCGGACCCTGGTCTATCCCCGGCTGGGCTTTGACAACATCCTCTTTGAGAACAACCTGAAGGACGTGGAGTACGTCCGGGATTATATCAGCGACCGGAGCGACTTTGAGCAGGTGATCAAGCTCTATGAGGCGAAAGAGGAGGGCTCCAAATTCTTCCTCTTCAACGTGACCATGCAGAACCACTCCGCCTATAACCTGGAGTGGACAAACCTGGAAGAGACGGTGACGCTGGCCGGGCGGCTGGAGGGGACCTCCGCCTGGGCCAATCAGTATCTTTCCCTGGTTCGCGCCACAGACGACGCCTTCGCGTATCTGATCGACTACTTCTCCCAGGTGGAGGAGCCCACCCTGATCCTGCTGTTTGGCGATCACCAGCCCCAGCTCTCCACGGAATTTTATGAAAACCTGATGGGGTCTGACCTGAACGACCTGACCGACCGGGAGGCGGAGGCCCGGTACAAGACGGTGTTTCTCCTCTGGGCCAACTATGATATTCCGGAGGCGGAGGATGTGAATCTCTCCATGAACTACCTCTCCACCCTGATGCTTCAGCAGACCAACCTGCCGCTGAGCGGCTATCAGACCTTTTTGTCCGGCCTGATGGAGCAGGTCCCGGTGATCCACGCCACCGGCTATTGGACGGCGGAGGGAGCCTATGCCAAAACCGCCGATGAGCTGCCCGAGGGCCTGAGTGCGCTGGTGGATCAATACGCCATCTTGCAGTATAACAATATCGGGGATCGGGACAACACCGTGGAGGATTTCTTTGAATAGCGGCTGGCCCCTGCGCGGGATTTGACAGATTGCTTCTGAATCTTGATTAAAAGGACTGATTTACCTTGCAGAAGGACATGACTGAGGGCTGCGAGTGGAAGCTGATCCTGCTTTTTACACTCCCCCTGATGGCAGGAAATTTCCTGCAACAGATTTATTCCCTGACAGACGGCCTTGTGGTGGGCAATCTGGTCAGCGACGAGGCTCTGTCCGCCGTGGGGATTGTGTTTCCGGTGACCTTTCTCCTGCTGGCGGTGGCCATGGGCCTGTCCAACGGCTGCGGCGTCATTGCGGCCCAGTATTTCGGCGCCAAGGACATTCCAAACCTGCGCCGGGCAGTCTCCACCGCCATCTTCACCATGCTGGGGGCGGGGGTCGTGGTCACCAGCCTGGGCTATCTGCTGAGCCGGCCCATCCTGGCAAAGGTTTTGAACACGCCGGATAACCTGCTGCCGCTGGCGATGACCTATATGCGCATTTACTGCCTGGGCCTGCTGTTCCAGTTCGCCTATAACGCGTTCGCGGCGATCCTGCGGGCCCTGGGCAACTCCAGCTCCACCCTGTACTTCCTCATTGTGGCGACTGTCCTCAATGTGGTGCTGGATCTCCTGCTGGCCCCCCGGTTCGGCGTGGCCGGCGCAGCCTGGGCCACCGTGATTGCCCAGGCCGCCTCCGCGCTCTGCGCGGCGGTCTACCTGTTCCGGACGGTCCCCTTCCTCCGTTATCGCAGGGGGGAGTTCGTCTTTGCCGGGGATATGTTCCGGCTGGCCATGCGCATGGGCATTCCCACCAGCGTCCAGCAGTGCTGCGTGGGCCTGGGCATGATCCTGATGCAGCGCCTGATCAATTCCTTTGGCCAGGACGCGATTGCGGCCACCACCGCAGCCATGCGGGTGGAGTCCTTCGTCATGGTGCCCATTATGATGTTCTTCCAGGGGCTGGCGAACTTCACCGGGCAGAACATGGGCGCGGGCAAGGTGGAGCGGGTTCACCGGGGGTTCCGCCAGACGCTGGTCATGGCCCTGATCTGCTGCGCGGTGATCATCGCCGTGATCCTGGTGTTCTGCCGCCGGATCATCGGCTGCTTCGGACTGAATGAGGCGGCCTGTGAGCTGGGCGCCCGCTATCTGCGCACCCTGGTGGCCTTCTTCGTCATTTTCTGCCTGATGTATATTACAAACGGCGTCCTCCAGGGGGCCGGTGATGTGATGTTCCCCACCCTGGGTTCCATGTCCAGCCTGGCGACCAGGGTGATCTGCGCCAACCTGCTGGCCGCGTTTACCGGCGTGGGTTATGCCTCCATCTATGTTTCCATCCCCGTCGGCTGGGCTGTGGGGACTTCAATCGTCTTTATCCGCCTGCTGACCGGCCGCTGGGAGAATAAGGCCCTGGTCAATGCCGGCGGAGGGAAATCATCCGGATAATTCAATCCACTCTGGCTGCCGGGGCGCCGACGGGGACTTTGGCGGAGGCGGGTTTGCCTGCGGCCCGGACGGATGCTGAACGCCTGCCAGAACTTACCATTGATATTTTCCCGGACTCCGCATATTATAGAGCCAGAGAGAGAAAAACGCAGCTGCAAAGCCTTGCCGCCCGGCGAAAGCCGGGCGGTCTTTTTATCCGGTATGGTAGATTTGCCGGGAAAGCTCCGCTCAGAGTGAACCGGGCAGACAGCGCAGGCGGCTGCGGGGACTCACTCCTCGATCTCGATCACCTGGGCTTTGATCAGGTTGGTGGAGCCGGATTGACCAATGGGCACGCCTGCGGTGATGACCACCGTGTCGCCAACCTCCACCAGGCGCTCTTTCCAGGCGTTTTCCGCGCACAGGGAGAACATCCGGTCCGTGGAGTCCACATTGCCGGTCAAGCAGGGGACAACGCCCCATTCCAAAGCCAGCTGACGGCGAACCTTTTCCGTCAGCGTCAGCGCCACAATGGGACAGGCCGGGCGGAAGCGGGAGATCATTCTGGCGGTGTGGCCGGATTTGGAGGCGCAGAGGATCGCCTTTGCGCTCAGATCCCGGGCGGTCAGGCAGCAGGAGTGGGTGATCGCATCGTTGATATTGAGCTTCGCGCCGGAGTTGGAGGACTGGAAGCGGCTCCAATAGGGGATGGACTGCTCAGCCACGGTGCAGATATCGCTCATGGTGGCCAGAGCCTCCACCGGATACTTGCCGCTGGCGGTTTCGCCGGAGAGCATCACGCAGCTGGTGCCGTCGAACACGGCGTTGGCCACGTCAGAGACTTCTGCCCGGGTGGGCCGGGGGCTGCGAATCATGGAGTCCAGCATCTGCGTTGCGGTGATGACCAGCTTGCCGGAGGTCAGGCATTTTTGGATCATCGCCTTTTGCAGGACGGGGACCTGGGCGGCGGGAATCTCCACCCCCAAATCGCCCCGGGCAACCATGATGCCGTTGGAAACCTCGATGATCTCATCCATATTGTCCACACCCTCCTGATTTTCAATCTTGGAGATGATGCGGATATCCTTGCCGCCGTGGGCGTCCAGCACCTTGCGGATGGCCAGGACATCGCTGGCCTTGCGGATAAAGGAGGCCGCCACATAATCAAAATCCTGCTCGCAGGCAAAGGCGAGATCCTGCTCGTCCTGCTCGGTGAGGGCGGGCAGATGGATCTTAATGCCGGGCAGATTGATGGACTTATGGTTGGACAGGGGGCCGCCGGATTCCACGGTGCAGAGGATGTCCTGCCCCCGGATCTCCGTGACCCGCAGACCGATCAGCCCATCGTCGATCAGCACCTGGCAGCCGGGCTGCAGCTCGTTGTGGAGATTTTGATAGGTGACGCCGACGATCTCCTCCGTGCCAATGACATCCCGGGTGGTCAGGGTAAAGGTCTGCCCCTTTTGCAGGGTGACCGGGCTCTTTGCGAAGGTGCGGGTGCGGATCTCGGGGCCCTTGGTGTCCAGCATGGCGGCAACCGGGGCGCCCAGCCGATCGCGCACGTTTCTCAGCCGCTGCAGGGTTGCCAGATGGCTTTCGTGGTTGCCGTGGGAAAAGTTAAAGCGGGCGCAGTTCATACCGGCCTTTATCAGGGCGCGGATGGATTCCTCATTGTCCACCGCGGGGCCCAGGGTACAGATAATTTTGGTGTGTCTTGCTTGTTTCATTCCTTTTTCCTCCAATTATGAGCGTAAATCTCTGTTTTCCTTGGCTTATTTTATACCGAAAACGTTTTCTTGAAAAGGGGGAATTTTGAAATTCCCCGAAAATTGTGCAGCCTGCTGCTTTTCAAAAAAATTCAAAAGGAAGCTCTGAATAAATCGACGGGAGCGATTTGCGGGAGGTTTCCCGCCGGAAAAACCGGGGCTCCGTCAAAGACGGGGCTGCCGCAGGCGGTTGATTCGGGGGTTTCGCAAGAAAGGGCTTGACAGGAGGGGGAAAATATAGTATAAAACATATATTCCTATCTATTTAATGCGTTTTGATTGGAGATCCTGCCCCATGTGCGAATTATTTGGTTTTTCCTCCGCGCAGCCGGTTGACCTGCGTTCCGCGCTGCAAGTTTTTTACAGTCACAGCACCGCCCATCCCCACGGTTGGGGCTATGCCTCTCTCTCCGGCGGCAGCCCCCGCATTTATCGGGAGCCGGTGGCCGCGTATCAAAGCAGCGAGCTGCCCGGCTTCCTGGCCGCGCTGGAGCCGGAGCGCACCGCGCTGGCCCATATCCGCCTGGCTACGGTCGGCGCGCTGAACCGCGTCAACTGCCATCCCTTTACCTCCAAGGACTGTTCCGGCCGGGACTGGACGCTGATTCACAACGGCACCATTTTCAGCGGCCTCCGGCTGGCGCCCTACTTTTCCCGTCAGGAGGGCAGCACGGACAGCGAGCGCATCCTGCTCTATCTGGTGGATCAGATTGATCGGGAGACCCGCAGCGCGGGGCACCCTCTCCGCCCCTACGAGCGGTTTCGCGTGGTGGAGGAGGTGACAACCGCCCTCTCCTGGCGCAATAAGCTGAATCTGATCCTCTGGGACGGGGAGCAGATGTACGTCCACACCAATATGCGGGATACTCTGTTCTCCAGGCAGACGGAAAACAGCGTATGCTTTGCCACCAGGCCCGTTGACGGCGGGGAGTGGGCCCCTGTGCCGCTGACCACTCTGTTTGTTTTCCGGGCCGGGAAGCTGGAGTTCCGCGGCGGCAACAATCGCAACGAATATGAGCCGGGACTTGAAAAGCTGAATGTCGGCGACAATTTTGAAATCTGAAAAGACTCTGACGGCGCCAGACGGCATGGAGCTGATTCCGGCCCCGATTTTCCCGGAGGAATAATTCCAAGCAAAATTTCCGCGTAATCTCTTGCACTTCGGCGCAAAATAGAGTAAGATAACAAATAGCCTGCCGGACTGCGATTTCGGGCAAGGCTGCACTAGTCGGGGAGTTAGCGGTGCCCTGTATCTGCAATCCGCTACAGCAGGGATGAATCCCGGCCCCCGGAGCAAAATTGTTTCGTCTGCCCCCGGTAAGCGGCGTTGATGGGCCGGTCCTGTGCAAGGCCATCCCGTGAACCATGTCAGGCGGGGAACCGAGCAGCATTAAGCGGACCCTGGCTTGTGCCACAGGGCAACCGGTTCTGAGCTGGCTGCCGGGGTCACGGTTATAATTTTGTATTCAAAGGCCGGTGTGCAGTCTTGCCCGAGGTCGCAGACTGACAGAAAACCAAAATCGCCCACGGGCGATTTTCTTTTACAGGGGAACCCTGATTCAATCGGCGGGCGCCTGCGGAAAAGGCCCGCAGAGCGCCGGTGCCGCATTTGTTCATAGGAAAGGAGAGCTCCTGTTGTGTATCAGGCTCTTTACCGAAAATGGCGCCCCCGCACCTTTGAGGATGTGGTGGGCCAATCCCATGTCACGGAGACGCTGAAATCCCAGGTGGCCTCCGGCCGCCTGTCCCACGCCTATCTGTTTACCGGCACCCGGGGCACCGGAAAAACCACCTGCGCCAAGATCCTGTCCCGGGCGGTGAACTGCGAGCATCCGGTGGACGGCAACCCCTGCAACTGCTGCGCGGCCTGCCGGGGCATCGAAAACGGCTCGGTGCTGGATGTGCTGGAGCTGGATGCGGCCTCCAACAACGGCGTGGATCACGTCCGCGCCCTGCGGGACGAGGCAGTCTACTCCCCCGCCGCTGTGCGCAAGCGTGTCTATATTGTGGACGAGGTACACATGCTCTCCGCCGCCGCCTTTAACGCCCTGCTGAAAATTATGGAGGAGCCGCCGGAGCACCTGATGTTCATCCTGGCCACCACGGAGCTGAACAAGGTTCCGGCCACCATCCTCTCCCGCTGCCAGCGCTTTTCCTTTAAGCGGATACGCCCCGAGGACATCTCCGCCCGGCTGGATTATGTGGCAAAGCAGGAGGGAATCCAACTGACCCCCGAGGGCTCTGCGCTGCTGGCCCGGCTCTCCGACGGCGCCATGCGGGACGCGCTCTCCCTCCTGGATCAGTGCGCCGCCTCCGGCGGAACTGTGGATCAGCAGGCGGTGCTGGACACCCTGGGGCTGGCAGGCAACCTGCAAACCGCCCATCTGATGAACGCCGTCCGCAGGAACGACCCCGCCGCCGCCCTGACCCTGCTGGGCGACCTCTATGCCAAAGGCAAGGACATCAAGGCGGTGTTGAGTGAACTCTCCTCCCTGACCCGGGATCTGCTGGTCATGCAGACCGCCCCCCAGGGGGGCGCGGCGCTGCTGACCGGCGGCTATGACCCGGGAACCCTGGGAGCGCTGTCCAGAAACTTCCCGTCCCAGCGGCTGGTGCGGGTTCTGACCATTTTGCAGGATACCCAATCCCGCCTGAAGCTCAGCGCCAATCCCCGGATGGAGGCGGAGCTGTGCCTGATTCGGCTGTGCGATGAGACCTTGGACGGAAGCACCGACGGCCTGGCCGCCCGGATTTCCCGGCTGGAATCCCTGATTTCCTCCGGCGGAGCCGCCTCCCCCCGGCAGGCGGAGGCCGCCCGGGAGGATGCGCCCCCCTGGGAGAGTGAGGTTCCCCCGCCCCCCGGAGATTGCGATGTCCCGCCCGAAGAATCGGATCGGCAGGCGCCGGAGCCCCAGGTCCCAAGCCCCCCGGAGAAGGCCCCTGCCGCCCAGCCGGTTCCGGCTCCCCGGGCGGCCGACCTCCCTTGGCCGGAGCTGGCCGCCGCCATGAAGCCCCAGCTTACCCCGCCCGCCTCGGTGTATATCACCAACCCCCGCTTCGTAAAAGGAGTTGTGGAGGGGAACGAGCTGGTGCTCTATGTCAATGACGTATCCAGCCGGAAGGTGCTGAACACCCCGCAGGTATTGCAGATAGCCGCAAAGCTGGCCGGCCAACAGTTGGGCGTCCAGCTGAGCGCCAAAGTCGCCATTGACAAGGCAAAGGTCACCGGCAGCGCCCCGCCCAGCCGGTCCCCCAATCCCTCCCCCGAGGAGAATTTCAACGACCTTATGGAGCGCTTTCAGCAGATGGACGGGTTTGCCACGATCAAATGACCCGTTTCCCCGGCCCCCCAACCGGGCACCGGTATCACTATTTTTACAAAAGGAGCGAATACAATATGGCAAAAGGATTTAACAGCCGCGGCAGAGGCGGCATGGGCGGAATGCCCAATATGAATATGCTGAAAAAGGCCCAGCAGATGCAGGCCGAGATGCAGCGCACCCAGGCCGCGCTGGAAGAGAAGAATTATAGCGCCACCGCCGCAGGCGGCATGGTCACGGCGGTGGTATCCGGCAAGCGCCAGATCATCAGCCTGGAGATCAAGCCCGAAATCGTGGACCCGGAGGATGTGGAAATGTTACAGGACGCCATCGTTGCCGCTGTCAACGAGGCTTTCCGCGCGGTGGACGACGATCTGACCGAGTCCATGAGCAAGCTGACCAACGGCATGAACCTCTCCGGTCTGGGGCTGTAAGCCCTCAGAGAAGCGCTGGAGCAGTCGCCCGGGATGGGCGGCTGAGGCTGGCGGCAGGTTCGTTTATGACAGCGTATAAACCAAAGCTCCCGTTCCGAATGTTCGGAATCGGGAGCTTTGACGTTTCTAA